>CAZILI010000468.1:0-3223 GCA_964539965.1 uncultured Burkholderiales bacterium
CTTCAACCAAGCCGTCGAAATCGCCAAGCACGTGTGCCGGGCGCGCGGCCTCAATCTGGACCTGCACGCGTGCCGGCGTGTGCGCGACACGGCGCCGCAGACGGGGTTGCCCTGGCAGGCGCGGGCGCGCAACGTTCGCGGCGCATTCGTCTGCGAGGCCGATCTGTCCGGCAAGCGGGTCGCCATCGTGGACGACGTGATGACCACCGGCGCCAGCATGCACGAGCTCGCCAAGACTTTGCGCCAGCGCGGCGCGCACGAGGTGAGCGCCTGGGTCGTCGCCCGCACCGTCCGCGATCGGCCGTTCGATGTTTGACGTCGTGCTGTATGAGCCCGAGATCCCTAGCAACACGGGCAACGCCGTTCGCCTGTGCGCGGCCACCGGGGCGCGACTGCATCTGGTGCGCCCGCTCGGTTTCTCGCTCAACGACCGTGCTCTGCGTCGCGCCGGCTTGGACTATCACGAGCACGCCGCCCTCAGCGTGCACGACAGCTGGCAAGCCTGTTGCGGGCGGCTCGGCGCCAGCGTGTATGCCTTCACCACCAAAGCGACCCGCGGCTATGCGCTGGCGCGCTTTGCGCCCGGAGATGTCCTGCTGTTCGGGCCGGAGACGCGCGGATTGCCGGTGGAGCTGCTCGACGCGCTCGCGGACGAGCAAAAGTTGCGGCTGCCGATGTTGCCCGGCCGGCGCAGTCTCAATCTCGCCAATGCGGTAGCCGTGGTCGTGTACGAGGCGTGGCGGCAAAATGGCTTTCGCGAAGGGGGCTAGCGCAATGCCAGTAGCCGCCTATCGGTTTGCGCCGCGTGGCTTCGGCGCAGTCATGCCGCAATGCTAGGCAACCAAGATAGGGTTGCCCGGTGATCCGGTCGCTCCCTTGATCGGCAGGGGACTGAAGAAAAATGCGGCGAGGTATACGCCGTCGGCCGCCGGAGCATCGAAGGTGAGATTCTCGAACAAGTACACGCCGTGCATGGTGAGGCACAGCTGATGACAGGGAAAAGACAGCGTCGCATCGGCGGGTGGCAGCGCTTCCACCCCCCAGTTGTCGGCGCCTATCATGCAGACGCCCTTGTCGATCAGCCACTGACAAGCTTCCAGCCCGACACCCGGCTCGCCGTCGTAGTATTTCTTGTTGTCCACCATCCAAAGATCGCCCCAGCCGCAACGCACCAGTGCGACGTCTCCCTCGCGGAAATCTGCCTCGGACATCTTCTGCCTCGCCAGCGCGTCTTTCAGATCCTGCGCCGTGATCTCTTCGCCCCGAGCCAAGTTGCGCCCTTTCAGCGCTTTGACGTCGAATAGGACCGCGCGCGTCACGAAAGGCTTGCAGTGCTCGATGCCGAGCTTTTTCATGCCGAACGGCCCATGCACCTCTTGCGCATTGAGGCCGTTGTAGTAGAGCTTGCCGGAGTTGTCGCTCGAGCCCTTGGTCTCGACGCCGATGTGCGCCAGACCGTCGAACTGGGTGCCGACTTGGCCGATCTCGGCGCAGAGATATTCCTCGTTGGCGATGATCTTGTTGCGGCCGACCGGACCGAAGAACGGCGGGCCGGGGATTTTCAGGTTCCAGCCGCGCGTGCCGAAGAACGGCATCCCCGCTTCATACACGCGCCCGAGGCTGTAGGTCTTGCCCGTCTTCATCAACCCTGCGGCCTCGACCGCCTTCGCCGGCGTCATCAGATTGGATGCGCCGGCTTGATCAGCGGCACCGAAGCGCGAAGGAAACCAATGCTCGGACATGGGCCAGCCTTCCGGCGGCGCGGCTTCCGCTGGGCCCGAGACTGCGACACCGGCGGCGCTCGCTGCGGCGCTCAGTCCGCCCAGCATCGCGGCCTTGAAAAACTCTCGGCGCGCCGGACCGTGCGGCGCATCGATCTTGGCCTCTTCCTCGTCCATGCCCATCTCCCTAAAGACCGCGCCGTCCGGCGCGGTCGGTTGTGGTTTCGGCTTCCGCCTAGTCCTTCTTCGGCGGAATGAAGTCGCCCTTGGCGTTTTGCGTGATGAACAGAACGCACTCCTCCGGTCCCGTACAGGAGTCATCGTGGAAGCCTCCGCCGGGCTGCATGACGTAGGACCCCGGCGGCAACTCTTTGGTCTCGCCGTCCATTGTGTGCACCCAGGTTCCGGCCAAAGCGACACCGTGGTAGTCGGCGGTGTGTGCATGGACGCCGGCCTTGAAGCCGGGAGGCAGCTTGAAGAACCAGCCATACGCCCCTTGGTCCCGGTCGCCCCAAAGCTTGGCCACTTTCAGCGGCGAGTCGCCGAACTTCTCCCAGGTCATCGCATCCGCCGGGGTCATGCCGCCCTTGCCCGCGCCGATCGCGCCGGCGATGTATGAACCTGCGGCTACCACCGCGAACGCCAATCCGATACCGATTTTCTTTCCGATATTCATGTGAGCCTCCTCTCGAGTTTAGCGGGGCGCCAAAACCGCACGGAGCGCGCGACCGGCGCTGTTGCCTGTATAACGGGGAGGATCAGCGTGCGTCAAGCTTTCTGGCAGGCGCGCGCGGAATCGCGCGTAGGGCGCGTCCCACGCACTGCCGAGGTTGAATGGTGCGCAGGGCGCAGCCTACGACCGAGCGATCCGTCGTGTCATCGCGTAGGGTGCGTCCCACGCACCGCACTAGCGGGTTCGCGCTCGCTCGCCGGGAGAGGGAGTGTCGTCTCGCTCCAAGCGAACGTGATCGACTTGAGCTTCGGCTTGCAGCCAATCGTCCAAATCGTAGCCGTCGCTATAGCCGCGCTGTTCGTAAAGATGATACGCGGCCTCACTGATGAGGCGATGACGCAAGTCGGGATCTAGTTCGTCGTGCGCGCCTTCGGCGAACGGCATCTCGATCTCTTCGCGCCGCGCCGTCGAAGCGATCCGCGACGGCGCCTTGCTGGTGTGTTTCCTGGCGGGCATTTCTTCCTCTTGCTCCACGTTGCCAACCGCCTCACGCTAGTGCGCAACCGCGATCGTCGAATTGATCTCGATCAAATTCGCTGCAGATTGGCGGGCGAAGTTTTCTATGCCCGATTTGACTTCAGTCAATAGCTCTGATGTACGCGCGGGTAGGATTCAGTCGCGGTGTGAGCCGTTTTCATAATGACTAGGAGGTACCAAATGAAACACGCAAGACCCCTGATGATCGCAGCAGTAGCGGGCATGTCGTCGATGGCGCTGTTGATCGCGTCGAGCAATTACGCGGCCGACGACGACTGCAAGAACCCGTTGG
>CAZILI010000469.1:0-3210 GCA_964539965.1 uncultured Burkholderiales bacterium
CGAGCGCATTTCCCTCGGAATCAAGCAGTTGAGCGGGGATCCGTTCAGCATCTTCGTGCAGAACCACGACAAGGGCAGCATCGTGAAGGGCACGGTCAAGATCATCGATGCCAAGGGGGCGGTGATCTCAATCGAGCCCGACGTGGAGGGCTATCTACGCGCCTCCGAGATCTCGCGTGACAAGGTGGAAGATATCCGAGCGCGTCTCAAAGAAGGTGACCAGGTCGAAGCCGTCATCGTCAATATCGACCGCAAGAACCGCAGCATCAATCTTTCCGTGAAGGCAAAGGACGCAGCCGAAGAAGCCGCGGCCATGCAGAAGATCCAAGCCGAAAGTCCGGTCAATGCGGGCACCACCAACCTCGGTGCGCTGCTCAAAGCCAAGCTTGAGAACAAAGGTGGCGACCAGGAGTAATCGGGGGCGCGAGATGACTAAGTCTGAGCTGATCGGCCTTCTGGCCGCTCGCTTTAATCAACTTGTGGCCAAAGATGCGGAGCTGGCGGTCAAGGCCATCCTGGATTCGATGTCGCAGAGCCTGGCGCAGGGCGACCGCATCGAGATTCGCGGCTTTGGCAGTTTTGGTTTGAACTACAGACCGCCGCGCACTGGGCGAAACCCGAAGACCGGCGAGAAGGTTCAGGTGCCGCAGAAGTTCGTTCCCCACTTCAAGGCCGGCAAGGAGTTGCGCGATCGGGTCGATCAGCCGGAATCGGCGCAGCCCCATGCGCCGATTCCGGCTCCGAGCGAGAACACCGCGGCGTAGCGACATCCGGTCGCCGCGTTGCGTGGCGTGTGCAATCCAGCGGTTACGGTGGAGCGAGCGCGCCCGTCAGCGCTGTTTCGGGGAAAACGGCGCTCACGCAAGACTTATTCAGAGGTTCCCTAGTTGGTATACTTTTCCCGCGCGACCTCCTGGCGCGGTAATCCATGGCCTACTTCTCCTCCCTATTCCGGTTTGTCACCGCCTTGCTGTTGATCGGATTCTTTGTGTTGATGTTCGGCTTCGCGGCCGAAAACAGTGAGCCCGTGACGGTGAAGTACTACTTCTTGTTTCAGTGGCGCGCGCCCCTTGTCTGGGTGTTGCTGGCGGCGGCGGGAGTGGGGGCGCTGTTGAGCGCGCTCGTGTTCAGCCGATGGTGGCTGCGTCAATACGGGCAGATCAGACAGTTGCGCAAGGAGCTGAAGCTGCAGGCGCAGTTGGCCCGCTCCTCCGGCGGTGCGCCGAGTCCCGTAGCGGAGCTGCCGCCCGGGACCAGCTTAGAGCAGCGGCCAACCTAAGGGGGTAGCGAGCGGGCGGTGCAATTCGAATACTGGTGGCTGCTCGCGTTTCCGGTTTTCTTCGGCCTGGGTTGGCTCGCGGCGCGTATCGACATCAAGCATCTGCTGTCGGAATCGCGGGCGCTGCCCGCGTCCTATTTCAAGGGACTTAACTTCCTGCTCAACGAGCAGCCCGACAAGGCGATCGAGGCGTTCATCGAAGTGGCGCGGGTCGAGCAACAGACCGTGGAGTTGCACTTCGCTCTCGGCAACCTGTTCCGTCGCCGCGGCGAAATCGAGCGCGCCATTCGCCTGCACCAAAATCTGGTCGACCGTAACGACCTGCCTACCGAGCAGAAGACGATGGCGCGCTACGAGTTGGCGCAGGACTATCTGAAGGGCGGGCTCCTCGACCGGGCGGAGCAGCATTTCGGGCAGCTCAAGGATACGAGCTACGGCGAGACGGCGCGTCAAGCCTTGTTGCATATTTACGTGGTGGAGAAGGAATGGTTCAAGGCGATCGGCATCGCGCGTGAGCTAGAGAAGGTCTCGACCGACAGCCACCAAAAAGAGATCGCCAACTACTACTGCGAGCTGGCCGCCTTCGAATTCGCGCACTCTCGGCTGGAACAGGCGCGCAATTATGCCGAGGAGGCGCTCGCCGCCAATCGCAAGTGCGTGCGTGCCAACGTGATGTTGGGCGAATGGGCGGCACGCGGGAATCGCCACGAGGACGCAATCGCTATCTGGAAGCGGATCGAAGCGCAGAACCCGGCCTTTCTGTTTCTGGTCGCCGAAAAGCTGCTCGAGAGCTATCGCGCGCTCAATCGCGCGCAAGAAGGATCGCAACTGCTGCGCAGCCTGCAGGAGCGATATCCAGCACTCGATCTGCTGAACGCCGCGTTTCAAGCCACGGTGGAATCGGAGGGGGACGAGTCGGGCTACCGCCTGATTCGCGACGACTTGCGCCGCAACCCCACCTTACTCGGGCTCGATAAGTTCCTCGAGTCTCAGGCGTACGAGGCAGCGCCCGAGCGGCGCGGCGATCTGCAGCTCATGCGTACCCTCGTGCAGAGCTATGCCAACCGGCTTGCTATCTATCAATGCGCGAGCTGCGGCTTCAAGGCGCGCCAGTTCCACTGGCATTGCCCGGCGTGCGGCGGTTGGGAGACCTACCCGCCGCGCCGCAATGCCGAGCTCGAGGCGCAGAAGGTCCCGGTGGGCTAAACCATGGCCGAGTCGCGCTTGATCGTCGCCCTGGACTTCGCGCAACCTCGGGAGGCGCTCGATTTGGTCGACCGGTTGGAGCCGCAGTTGTGTGCGCTTAAGGTCGGCAAGGAGCTATTCGTTGCCGGCGGGCCGGCGATGGTGGAGCAGCTGGTCGAGCGAGGCTATCGGGTGTTTCTCGATCTTAAATTCCATGATATTCCCAACACGGTGGCGGCCGCTTGCCGCGCCGCGGCACGCTTGGGGGTGTGGATGCTTAACGTGCACGCGAGCGGCGGCGCGCCGATGCTGCGGGCCGCCCGAGAGGCGCTCGATGCGGGCTCGTCGCCTCGGCCGTTCTTGATCGCGGTGACCATCCTCACCAGCCTTTCGGAGGGCGACCTACCCTCGATCGGACTCTCCGGCAAGGTCGAGGATAACGTGCGCCGCTTGGCGCTGCTCGCCCAGCAGTGCGGCTTGGACGGCGTCGTCTGCTCGGCGCAGGAGGCGCCGGCCTTGCGCCAAGCCGTTGCGCGAACCTTCAAATTGGTGACCCCCGGGATACGGCTCACCGCCGAGTCGAGCGACGATCAGCGCCGAGTGGTCACACCCTTGCAAGCGGTGCATATGGGCACCGATTATCTGGTGATCGGCCGGCCGATTACGCGCGCGGCCGACCCGGCGCGCGCGGCGCGCGACATCCATCAGCAGCTCGAAGCGGAGAAAGACTCAGCATGAAACTGACG
>CAZILI010000470.1:0-3201 GCA_964539965.1 uncultured Burkholderiales bacterium
CTGCGTCCCCGGACCAGACGGCCAAGGCGACGGCCGACCGCACGGCAGCATACCGTCGCTCTGAGCTAGTAACGACACCTCCAGCGGGCGGACGCTCCGTCCGCTGGCCGTCGAAGCGTCCGCGCGAGTTGAACGCGGTGACGCGAACGTCGTGCGGCGCCTCAAGCAGTCGAACAGGAGCAAGCATAGGGTGCGCTGCTGCTAAGAGCGTGCCCAATAAGCAGCACCACCACCGCGGCTTGGCCGATGTCGACGAAGCGTGCATTGACCTCTCCCAATCGGTTGGCGAGAATCCCGCGATGGGATTGTCAACTCGCACCTTCGTGTTTGATCGCGAAGGCCGTCTCTACCGATTTCCCGCGGCCAAATATGTCGAAATGCTGTCTTCGCCGCAGGCGCTCAGAGTTCCAGCGTTTGCCTCACAGCGCGTGCGCGCGGCGGAGGCAACTCTCGAGTTAGTCGATCGCGTGCCCTCACAAATTGTGCGCCTTGTTTTCTACGTGCTTGAGTTTGACGCCGCAGGCGTGGTGCAAGCCGATAAACTCATGCAACAAACGGCAGCGGCGATCGATATTGGGCTGGGCGAGCGCGGCGCCCAGGATGTGATCGTGGACGCCGCCAACCGTTTCATCTTGCGTGGCGGACGCTGGAAACCCACGCCAGCCCTTGAAAGAACGCTCCTTGCCGCCGCACTGGGAGAGCTTAAGTGTCTGTCGGTGCGCTTCGCCTAACAACCCCCGGCATCGCGCATGGCTAAAAAGGAACACACGCTTGGCGATTCGCCGCAGACGCGCTTGGCCACCGCGCTGCGCCGGGTGCCCAAGGAAACGCTGGCCGATCTGCTCGCCGAGCTGGCGCAGAGCTACCCGGAAGTCTCCGAGCGCCTGGAGCGCTATGCCTTGTCGCATGACCTGGCGCGCTTGGCCAATGTCTTTCGCGCGCGGCTGGAAGACTGGAAACACCCCAAGCGCTTCCGCGGGCGCGGCGCCGCCGCAGACTTTGGCCGTGAACTGCAAGCCTGGCTCGATGAGATCGAACGCGAACTGCTGCCCTTGGATGCGGCGCAAGCACTGCAATTGGCCGAGGCGTTCCTCGGCAACGATGCTGCGTTCTTCAAGCAGGCCGACGATTCAGACGCCGCCATCGGCGACGCGATCCGCGCGGCCTGCCGCTTGTGGCTTCTCGCGGCCAAGGCGCAGGGTAATCGCCACATCGCCCACTGGGTTGAGCAGGTGTATACACTGGTTGCTACCGATCAATACGGCGCGCGCGACGCGCTGCTGAAGCACGCGGACCTGCTCTTCGAGGAACCCGGCTTGCGTGCCTTGGCGCAGCGCTATGAAACCGACCTTGATGAGGGGCTTGCTGCACGTGAAGCCGGGCGGCGCGAACACGGCACGTACCGGGCGGCGGCAGCGATCGAGCTGATCGCCGATGCGTTGGGCGATCCGGACTTGTCGACCCGGACCGCACTGCGCATAAACCCTGAGCCAGATCTAAGGCAGAGAGAACACCTCGCGCAGCGCTACCTGCGCTGCGCTCGTCCGCGCGAAGCGTTGGCGTGGCTCGAGGGCGATGGGACGCACGCGGAAGAGGCATCCCGGCACCTTCTCGCCGAGATTTATGCGGCCTTGGGCGAAACCGAGCGTCTACGCGAAGTGCGCCGCGTGCTGTTCGAGCTCAGCGGTTCGCTGGAGGATTTCGAGGCCTGGAAGAGCAGTCTAGCCCCTGCCGAGCAGGCGAGCGCGACAGAGCTCGCTCGCGCACGCGCTCAGGTGCTCGACGACCCCGTTGCAGCGGCACGGCTGCTACTGGCCCTTGATGATGCTGCAGCGGCGGAGGAACTGCTCATCGCCCGCCGGGCGAGCGTGCGCGGTGAGTCGTACTATCACCTGGTGTCGCTCGCGCAAGCGCTGGAGAACCAGCGCCCGCGCGCGGCGATCGTGTGCTACCGGGCGCTGCTCTTAGCCATTCTGGGGCGCGCCTATGCACGTGCCTACGGACATGCGGCGGATTACTTGCGCGCGCTGCGGCGCCTGCACACCCAGCTCTTCGATTACGGTGTGCTGGAAACCCATGAAGCGTTCGAAGCTTCGATCCGCCACGCGCACCCGCGAAAAGTCGCTTTTTGGAGTCGGCTCTAGAGCCTATGCGCACGCAGCAGCGGCAGCGACGAAATCTGTTGACGGTTTGTGTGGCCGTGCCCCGGCGCCTGTTTCGGAGCTGGCAACAGCAGGCGATTTCGGAAGCGCGCTCGTCCCTTGTTGATGGTAGTATAAGCACATAAGCGTCTATCTCAGGTGAGATCATGGAAGAGCAGGTTCGTTGGACGGTAAAGGTTTCACGCGACACCGACGTGTCGCTGCGCTCATTCCTCGCTCAACGCGGATTGAAGAAGGGCGATCTATCGAAGTTTATCGAGCGCGCGGTTCAGAAGGAAGTGTTCGCGCAGACGGTAAGCGAGGTCAAGGCACGCAATGCCCAAGTGCCGAACGCGCAAATCGAAGAGGCGATCGATGATGCGTTACGCCAAGTTCGGGCGCAGATGTGGGGTAGTCCGGCGAAAGGAGCGAAGACCGCCAAGGCCGTCAAAGCAAAAAAGAAGCGGTAGCACGACTCGGCCGATGCGATGCGGGTCATCCTTGCTACCAATATCTTGCTCAGTGCGTTTATCCAACCCGACAGCGCGCCCTACCTGCTGATCCAGGCCTGGCTGGATAAGCGATTCGATCTGATCTCCTGCAGCGAACAGCTTGACGAAGTAATGCGCGTCAGCCGCTACCCAACGGTTAGGCGATTCTTGCTCCCGGCGGAGATTGGTTGGCTGGTCAATCGCTTGAGAGACCAAGCGCGGTTGATACGGCGCCTGCCGCGGGTGGACGTATCAGCGGATCCGGGCGACAACTTCCTGCTGGCGCTGGCTCAGGTAGGCAAAGCGGCTTACCTCGTCACCGGTGATAAGGCCCGGCTGCTTGTGCTCAAGCAACACGGGCCGACGCAGATCGTCAGCGCGCGCGACATGGTCAAGGTTCTAAATTTGTAAAAGCGAATTCAATCATCGTTCGCCGCGCTCATTTGCTCGTCAGGCGGCGCGTCTTCGGCGACCACGGACCCGTCTGATGCGGCGCACAACGTGGTGAACAGATCCGCTGCAAAGCCGCCGTAGCGACCAGCGCTTTCTGGGTCCGGCGCGCGAGATCG
>CAZILI010000471.1:0-3189 GCA_964539965.1 uncultured Burkholderiales bacterium
CGGACCGTGCGCCATCCTAGCCGCCACCGTCTGATACGCCGCCGCCAGCTCCTCGCGCAGCATCGCGCCCATCCAAGCGAGCGGCACCACGAACAACGCGCTTAGGAGCAAAGTCATCAGCAGTGCGCTCAAGGTTGCTGCCCCGCCAAGATGCCGGCGCAGCCATCGATTGAGCGGCCAACTGGCGTACGCCAAGATCGCGGCCCATGCGAGCGGCACCAAGAACGGGCGAAGCACGATGTAGCTCGCAATCAGCAGCCCGCCGAGCAGAGCGCCGAGGATCACGCGGCGCGCAAGGGTAGTCGTCTCGCCTTGGGGCATGGTCGTTTGCGTTGTACGCCTTTTCGCATGGCCGCAAGCATCCCCCCTCTGCAGGGGATGCGCCGCGTCAACCCGCGATGTTACTGTGCCATGAATGTTTGCACGGGACGGGAGATTTCATTGCCGCCTTGGCTTGCTCTTCGCTTGTCCCGTGCTATCGGCCACCAATCGGAGTGCTTCATGCTTGTGACCGCGCGAGTTCGCAGACTGGTCATTCTCGGCTGTCTCGCCGCCTTACCCGCGCTGGCCCGACCGAGCGAGTCGCCGGAGGCGAGCGCCGATCCACTCGCCAAGGCGCAAGCCGAAGTCGAGAGTGCGTCTGCCGCGGCGCAAGCGGCGATGCGAGTCGGTCCGGCGCAAATCGCGCTGCTCGATCAGGGCGTGCTGAACCTGCCGAGCGGCTATGTGTTCGTCCCCGCGCAAGAATCGAAGCGCTTGCTCACCAGCATGGGCAACAGCGCGACCGAGGACGTCCTCGGCATGGTGCTTTCGCAACACGCGAGCGCGCACTGGTTCATGGTGGCGCGCTTCGAAAAGGCCGGCTACATCAAGGACGACGACGCCAAGGAATGGAACGCGGACGAGCTGTTGCGCGGCCTCAAAGACGGCACCGAAGCCGCCAACCCGCAGCGCCTCGCGCGCGGCATTCCGGCGATGGAAGTTCTCGGCTGGGTCGAAGCGCCGCACTATGACGCCGGCACCCACCGCTTGATTTGGTCGGCCGCCACGCGAGAAAAGAGCGCGCCCGCTTCGGCCGAAAAAGGCATCAACTACAACACCTACGCGCTCGGCCGCGACGGGTACCTGAGCCTCAACTTGGTCACCGATCTCGCCTCGATCGAAGCGCATAAGCCGATTGCCAAGCAGATGCTCGCGGCGCTCGAGTTTCAGCCGGGCAAGCGCTATGCGGATTTCGACGCCTCGACCGACAGGGTTGCCGCCTATGGCCTCGCGGCGCTGGTGGCCGGGGCAGGCGTCAAGAAATTGGGACTCCTCGCCCTGGCGGGCGCCTTCCTCGCCAAATTCGCCAAAGTCATCGCACTGGGCGGCGCGGTGGCCCTCGCGGGTGTGAGCAAGCTCAAGCGCAAGACGGCGTAGCTTGCGCTCGCGCCGGCGGTAGCCCACGCCACCGGCAACAACGTCCGGGCCTGCGCCCATCAACGGCCGTGCTTGGCGCGAGCCTCGGCCATGCAAGTCGCGCGGTAGGTGCCGCCCAATTCGTTGCACTGCGCCACTGCCGCCTTCCATTCTGCTTCCTGACGCCGCGCCACCGCGTCGATCTCATCGATCGCCCCATCGCGCACAGTCTTGGCCTCGGCGATACAAGCGCGCTTGGCGTCGCCGCCGAAAGAGTTGCACTTCTCTCTGGCCACTATATGGTCGGCCGCTACCTTATCCTTCTGCGCTTGAATGACCGCGTCAGTGGTCGCGACATACTTCGCCTTCGCCTCGGCCACCGCCCGCATCTCCGCCGCCTTCGCCTCCACCTGACACAGTGACTTGGCATCGCCGGTCAACGCTTCGCACTTGCGCAAGGCGAGCATGTAGTCTTGGTCGGCGCGCGCTTGCGCGCCCTTGTACTCGGTACTCGTTTGAGTCGTCGAGCAAGCGCCGAGAGTTATGGCCAGTATCGCCATCGACATCGCTGTTGATCTATTCATCGAGAGTCCTCTCCATTACAGAAATATCGGATGCGGCCCAGCGCTCCGCCGCAAGGGCAAACTGTAGCGCAATTTCGCTTTCGCCGGCACCGCAATGCGCCGTCGCGATCTGCCGAACCGGGCCGGTCGGCGGTTTGCCGTTTGCATCGAATTCCCTTATTCTTCGCTGCTCTGCCGCCGGCATCCCCACCCGCATCCCGCACATGGATCTCAACTACAGCGCCGAGGACGACGCGTTTCGCGAGCAAGCGCGTGCATTCCTGCGTGAGCACCTGCCGGGAGAGTTGCGTCGCAAAGTGCTGGCGGGCATCCACCACACGCGCGACGAGCAAGTCGCCTGGCAGAAGACGCTGTTTCGGCGCGGCTGGTTCGCGCCGCATTGGCCGGTGGAATACGGCGGCACCGGCTGGTCGGCGGTGCAGCGCTACATTTGGGAAGAGGAATACGACGCCGCCGGCGCGCCGCGCATCGTGCCGTTCGGCCCGTCGATGGTGGCGCCGGTCATCATGGCCTTCGGCGACGCCTGGCACAAGCAGCGCTTCCTGCCCAAGATCTTATCGAGCGACGAGTTGTGGTCCGACTTGGCTTCGCTCAAGACCAAAGCGCAGCGCGTGGGCGACCACTACCTAGTCAACGGGCAGAAGACCTGGACCACGCTCGCGCATTGGGCGGATTGGATCTTCTGTTTGGTGCGCACCACAAGCGACGTCAAGGCGCAGGAAGGCATCTCCTTCCTGCTGATCGACATGAAAACACCCGGCGTCACGGTGCGCCCGATTCGGCTCATCGACGGCGGCGAAGAAGTAAACGAGGTCTGGTTCGAAGACATCAAGGTGCCGGCGGAGAACTTGGTCGGCCAGGAAAACAAAGGCTGGACCTACGCCAAGTATCTGTTGAGCCACGAGCGCAGCGGCATCGCCGCGGTCGGCCGCTCGAAGCGGGAGCTGCAAACGCTGAAGCGCATCGCCCGGCAGGAGTGGAAGAGCGGCAAGCCGCTCATCGAAGACTCGCGCTTTCGCGACAAGATCGCGCAGCTCGAAATCGACATCATGGCGCTGGAAGTCACCAGCCTGCGCGTGCTCGCCGCCGAGAGCAAAGGCAAGGCGCCGGGGCCAGAAGTGTCGTTTCTCAAGATCCGCGGCACCGAAATCCAGCAAGCGCTCACCGAACTGCAAATGGAAGCCGTCGCGGTCGCGCACACCGCCCG
>CAZILI010000472.1:0-2034 GCA_964539965.1 uncultured Burkholderiales bacterium
GTGGGCTATTCGGGCTGTTGCCGATCGGCTGGATCATTCTCAACATCATTTTTCTCTACAAACTCACCAGCGAAGCGGGACTGTTCAAGATTCTGCAAGACAGCATCGCCGGCATCAGCAGCGACCGGCGTTTGCAGTTGCTGTTGGTCGCGTTTTCGTTCGGCGCGTTCTTCGAGGGCGCCGCCGGCTTCGGCACGCCGGTCGCGGTCACCGGCGCCGTGCTGATCTGCCTCGGTGTCTCGCCGCTCGCCGCCTCGGGTTTGTCATTGATCGCCAACACCGCGCCGGTGGCCTACGGCGCGCTCGGCACGCCGATACTCACCCTCGCCAAAGTGACCGGCTTGGATTCGTTTCAGTTGGGTGCCATGGTCGGCCGGCAACTACCTTTCTTCTCGATCATCGTCCCGTTCTGGCTGATTTGGGCGTTCGTGGGCTGGCGCAGTATGTTGGAGATTTGGCCGGCGATTCTGGTGGCCGGCGCGTTCTTCGCCATCCCCCAGTTCTTGGTGTCGAACTACATCGGGCCCGAGCTGGTCGACATCATCTCGGCGATGATCTCGATGCTCGCGCTCGGCCTGTTTCTCAAGACGTGGAAGCCGGCGCAGGTGTGGCTTTCGACCACGCGCGAAGGCAGTTCAGTGGCGCACGCAGAAGCCGAACGCACGCGCGTGCATCACGGCCACGCTCCGGGCGAGGTCGTGCGCGCGTGGACACCGTGGCTCATCTTGAGCGTTCTGGTGTTCGTGTGGGGGATCAAGCCGGTCAAGGATTGGTTCAACAGCTTTGCCGGCGTGACGATTCTCAAGTTCCCGATCGAGGGCCTGGACAAGATGATCATGCGCGTGCCGCCGGTGGTGCCGCCCGGCGCCAAGCCCGAAGAGGCCGTGTACACACTCAACTGGCTGTCGGCGACGGGTACCGGCATTCTGGTGGCGGCGATCATCGCCGGTTTCGTGATGCGCGTGCCGCTCGGCAAGATGCTGCAAACCTACTGGCGCACGTTGGTCGCAACGCGCTATTCGCTGCTCACCATCGTCGCCATGCTGGCGCTCGGCTACACCACACGCTTGTCCGGTGTGGACGCCACCCTCGGGCTCGCGTTTGCCGCGACGGGGATGCTGTATCCCTTCTTCGGCACCTTGCTCGGCTGGCTCGGCGTCGCCCTGACCGGCTCCGATACCGCCTCGAACGTGTTGTTCGGCGGCCTGCAGAAAATCACCTCCGAGCAACTCGGATTGTCGCCCGTGCTCATGTGCGCGGCCAATAGCTCCGGCGGCGTCATGGGCAAGATGATCGACGCGCAGAGCATCGTAGTCGCCTCGACCGCCACCAACTGGTTCGGCCACGAGGGCGATATTCTGCGCTACGTGTTTTTCCACAGCGTCGCGCTCGCTTGCCTCATGGGCCTGCTGGTCACCTTGCAGGCGTACGTGCCGCCGTTTACCCATATGGTGATCGGGCCTTAGGTCGCTGGGGGTATGCTGGTAGTGGGAAATCCACACAAGGGCTCTAAGGCACTACCCTAACCCGTACCGGAAATCGCGCTTCCCCCCAACGGAGCGTAGGGTGCGCCCTGCGCACCGACAAGCTCATCTGAGCGCTTATCGGCTTGTCCTCGACTAGACATGGCGCAACAGATCGCGTCGCAGGTGGCGATAGCCTCTGCGTTTGCCCCGATTCTTCTCGATAAGTGTCTACCAGGGAAGCTCTTGACGAAGATCAAACCCCAAGGCACCTTGCGGCGCTAGCGTATCGGGCGAGGGATAGGACCTTCGGGTGCAGGCGTATGCCGGCGCCGATGTGGTTCACGCAACGCAAGCGCGGACCTGACCGAGAGGGATAGCGAGAATGCCGGAGGAAGCGAGCTTTACCGTCGAACTCGAGCAAGTTCAAGACTACGAGTTCAAGGTCAAATTCGACTGGCCGAACGTGCCCGCTCTGGTACTGGACGAGCCGCAACCGCTGGGCAAGAGCGGTGGACCGAACGCCGCGCGGCTGATCGCCGCCGCGGTGGCGAATTGCTTGGCGGCAAGC
>CAZILI010000472.1:2044-3163 GCA_964539965.1 uncultured Burkholderiales bacterium
AGGAGGCGGGGAAACTGACCGCGGTTGCCGTCACCGCGCTCAAGCGCAATGAGCGCGGCAGGTTGCGTTTGGGCGAAATCGACGTGACGATCAGATTGAGCGACCCGCGCGACAAGATCGCACACCTGGATCGCTGCGCGGCGCAGTTCGAGGACTTCTGCGTAGTGACCGACAGCGTGCGCAGGGGCATCCCCGTGCATGTGAAGGTCATCGACGCACGCGGCGAAGTGATCCACGAGGGTTGAAGCGCCGTGGGCAACCGGCGGGCGACGTGTTGTCCGGCGTGCGGGCGCACTCAGGATCGCGCACGCCTTGGACAACTACGCGCGATACTCCGACCATCCGCTATGGCGCTGGCTGTAACGCTGCAAGGCGCTTCGTCGACAAGTGAGGCATGAATCATGAGTACTGCATCGCAAATCAAATCCGTTCCGAAACATGAACAGCGCTCGCCCGGCGCGACGCGTGAGGTGAAGGTATGGGACATCCCGACGCGAATTTTTCACTGGACCATAGTCGCTTTGGTGGCGATCGCATGGGCGACGGGCGAACAGGAAGGCACCGCCTTCGTCGTCCACAGCGTGGCGGGCTATGCCGTGGTCGCCGCGCTGATATTCCGGTTCGTTTGGGGATTCGCCGGTGGTGCCTACGCGCGCTTCGGCAGTTTCTTGCGGTCATGGTCGGTCGTGGCGGGCTACGCAAAGCAGTTGCTCATGCTGAGGCCACCGCACGCCGTCGGTCATAATCCGCTGGGTGGCTGGATGATCGTCCTGCTGATGGCAACGCTCGCGGTGATCGTCGTTAGCGGGTTGTTTGCACAAGGCGACGAGGGGCTCGCCGGGCCCTGGGCGAGGAGCGCCACCGGTTTGTCGGGGAAGCAGTGGTACGAGGTGCATGAGACGTCGTTCAACATTTTGCTTGTGTTGATCGTCCTGCACGTCGCGGGCGTGATCGTCGAGCAGCTTCTCACCGGAGACAAACTGGTGCGTGCCATGGTCACCGGCGTCAAGCGTCTCGGCACCGACGAGAAGGTCCTCGAGTGTACTTCGGTTGGAATGGGCAGGGCATGGGGGGTGTTGGCCGCTGCGCTGTTGGCAACCGGTTTCCTGGTGGGTTGGC
>CAZILI010000473.1:0-3157 GCA_964539965.1 uncultured Burkholderiales bacterium
TAACTTCGTCACCAAGCGCGGTGATTGCCGCGGCGCGAATTCCAAGATCTCTTGGACCCAAGTGGAAACGGGTTCGGCGATTACGTGGAAGTATCCGAGCGTGATCTTGCAGGGCGACCATTCGGTGGGCGAGTTCTATTCCGTGGCGCTCACCAATCATCATCAACAGGCCGACACCGGTACCAAGATGGTTCATCTCGGCAAGAACACCAAGAGCACCATCATTTCCAAGGGCATCTCCGCCGGCAAGGGACAAAACAGCTATCGCGGGCTGGTGAGGGTGGGCAAGGGCGCCGACAACGCGCGCAACTACACGCAGTGCGACTCGCTGTTGCTGGGCGACAAGTGCGGTGCGCACACGTTTCCGTACATCGAAGTCAAGAATCCGAGCGCCCAGGTCGAGCACGAAGCAACCACCTCACGCGTGTCCGAGGATCAGCTGTTCTACTGCATGCAGCGCGGTATCAGCGCGGAAGACGCCGTTTCGATGATTGTCAACGGATTCTGCAAAGCGGTGTTCAAAGAGTTGCCTATGGAGTTCGCCGTCGAGGCGCAAAAGCTCTTGGGCGTGAGTTTGGAAGGGAGCGTGGGGTAATTTGAACGAGGTGAAGACATGAGAAAAGCGATAGTGAAATCGCTCGCGGCGCTGACGTGCGTGGTTGCCACCGGCGCAGCGGCGGCAGAGATCTACAAATGGACCGACGCGGACGGTCGGGTGCATTACTCCGATGCGCCGCCGCCCAATACGCGGGTGGAGAAAGTCATCATTGAGCAGCCGATTGCGATCGTGCCCACTGCTCCGGTGTCGCCGCCGTCCACGCCGACGGCAGAACAGTTGGCCGACCGCGACAAGGAATTCAGGCAGCGGCGCGCCGAGCGGGTACAGGCCGAACAGGACAACGAGCGGCGCGAGGCCGCGCAGCGCGAGGCCGATCGCAAGGGCAAGTGTGAGCTTGCCAAGCGCAACCTGGATCAGATCCTCACCACGCGGCAGCGCGTGGTGGTCGCGGCCGACGGCTCGATAAAGGTTTCCGACGAACCGCCGCTCAACAGATTCCACCGCCCGGTCGCGATCGGCGAGCAAGAAGAACTTATCAAGCAGTACTGCGACTGATCGCCATGCTGACCATCAAGAACCTCCACGCCAAGGTCGAGGACAAAGACATCTTGCGCGGCATCGATCTCACGGTGAACGCGGGTGAAGTGCACGCCATCATGGGACCCAACGGTTCCGGCAAGAGCACGCTCGCCAACGTGCTCGCCGGCCGCGAGGGCTACCAAGTGACCGCCGGCGAAGTCACCTACCTAGGAAAGGACTTGCTCGCGATGCCCCCCGAGGCGCGCGCGCGCGAAGGCGTGTTCCTGGGCTTTCAATATCCGGTGGAGATCCCCGGCGTATCCAACATCTATCTCTTGAAGGCCGCCCTCAACGCGCAGCGCAAGCATCGCGGCGAGGCCGAGCTGGACGCCATGGACTTTCTTACTCTGATCAAAGAGAAGATCAAGCTCATGCAGATGGACCAGGCCATGCTGTACCGTTCGGTGAACGAGGGCTTCTCCGGCGGCGAGAAGAAGCGCAACGAAATCTTGCAGCTCGCCGTGCTCGAGCCGAGACTCGCCATCCTGGACGAGACTGATTCAGGCCTCGACATCGACGCGCTCAAGGTCGTCGCCAATGGCGTCAGCGCCAATCGTGGAGCGGATCGCGCCATCGTCTTGGTCACGCACTATCAGCGCCTGCTCAACTACATCGTGCCCGACTTCGTGCACGTGCTGTCGCAGGGGCGCATCGCGAAATCGGGCGGGCGAGAATTGGCGCTCGAGTTGGAACAAAAGGGCTACGGTTGGATCGAACCGCAAGCGGCCGCCAAGCCCGCCGCCAGCGCATGATGCCGACCAGCGGGCGCGAACACTATCTCGCCGAGTTTGCGCGCACGGCGTACAGCTTGCCGGGTGCGCAGCTGCCCTGGCTCGCACGTCGACGCGAGCAAGCGCTGCAGCGATTTGCCGATACCGGCTTCCCGACTACGCGGCAAGAGGATTGGAAGTACACCAACGTCTCCGCCTTGGAGCGACGCGCGTTCAAGCTGGCGGACGCGGGCGGGGAGGACGCTGCCGCGCGAGCGCTCGAGACTGCCGCTTTGAGCGGCACGGGGAACACGCTGGTGTTCGTCAATGGTCGATACTCGCAGCGCTTGTCGCGCTCAGGAAGCTTACCGGCGGGTACGGTGATCTCGAACCTGACGAGCGCGCTAGATACGCACGGCGAGTTGCTCGAGTCCTGTATGCGCGAACAGTCGGCGGCACCGGCGTTCACCGCGCTCAACACCGCGCTGTGTTCGGACGGGGTGTTGGTGTCGATCCCGGCGCAGGTGCGCGTGGAAGCGCCCGTCCACCTCGTGTTCCTCGCCGGCGACGCCGACAGCATGAGCCACTATCGCAACGTGATTCATCTCGCAGCGGGGGCCAGCGCTGCGGTAGTCGAGCACTATGTCGGGCTTGACGATGTCGCCTACTTCACCAACGCCGTCACCGAGATCGTCGTGGCAGACCATGCAAGCCTGGCCCACTACAAGCTGCAGCAGGAAAGCGCGAAGGCCTTCCACATCGCAGGCATACGCGCGCGCCAAGCCGCCGGTAGTGCGCTGACATCGTATTCGTTCTCCCTCGGCGCCGGCCTGGCGCGCAACGACATCCACAGCGTGCTCGAGGGCGAAGGCGCGCAAGTCCACATGCAAGGCTTGTACATGGCCGGAGGGCGCCAGCATGTCGACCATCACACGCGCATCGACCACGCCAAGCCGCGCTGCTTGAGCCGGGAGCTGTACAAAGGCGTATTGGACGGCGCCGCGCGCGCGGTGTTCAACGGCAAAGTCGTCGTACACAAGGACGCGCAGCACACCGACGCACAGCAGACCAACAAGAATCTGCTTTTGTCCGAGCACGCCGAAATCGATACCAAGCCGGAGCTGGAAATCTACGCCGACGACGTCAAGTGCGCGCACGGCGCGACCGTGGGGCAGCTCGACGCGCAACAGCTTTTCTACTAGCGCTCGCGCGGCTTGGACGCGCGCAGCGCGCGTGCCCTGCTGACGTTCGCGTTCGCAGAGGACCTGGTGCGCGGCGTCGCGTTTCAGCCGTTGCGCGCGCGCATCGA
>CAZILI010000474.1:0-3122 GCA_964539965.1 uncultured Burkholderiales bacterium
TGTCGACTTCGGCAAGACCATGACCTCCAAGGATGCGCTGGGCTTGGATTTCGATCTTGGTGATGCCAAAACGCCGCCGGCCGCGCCGTCTCAAGATCAAGCGAGTTCCGGCTCGCATGACGACTTCGGACTGGACTTCGACTTGGGGGACTCGCCCAAGCAGAGCGAGCAGGCCAGCGCCCAGCCCCCCGGAGATGCCGAAGACGGTATGGACTTCGACCTCGAGGTCGGTGCGGCGCCGAAGGCGCCAGCCGCGAGCGATGCCGAGGACGCCTCGCTGACCACGCCGCTTGCTGCGAACGAGGGCTCTCAGGTCGATCTGCCCGCGCTCGACTTGTCGGGCATTGAACTCGATCTCGCCAAAGACGACTCGGGCGCTGCCAACGCGTCGGACGGCTCTACCGGCAATTGGCAAGGTGCCGCCACCAAGCTCGATCTCGCACGCGCCTACTTGGAGATCGGTGACAAAGTCGGCGCACTCGAAATCCTGCAAGAGGTGTTGAAAGAAGGTTCGCCCGAGCAACAAGCGGAGGCGAAGCAGCTCGCCGCCCAAGCAGCGTAACGGGCTCGACGCCCTCCCACGGCGTCGCCCTTGCCACGCGATTGCTCCAGCCCGGGACCAAAATAGCCGTTTGGCTCGGGCTGGTGATTCTCAGCCAGACCCTCTCGGTTTTTCCTCTCATTGCGCTTGCCCTAGCGCTAAGTACCGCGGCCCTGGCGGTCGCGGGCCGGCGCTTCTGCTCGTTGGTGGTCCGCATGAGGTATGTGCTGTTGGCGCTCGCGGTGATCTACGCTTTCGCCACTCCGGGCGAAGCGTTGATTGACGCCCTGGGTCGCCAATCCCCGACGCGTGCCGGGGTAATCACCGGCGGCTTGCAGTTGTTGCGCCTGGCGATCGCGTTGGCGGGCCTAAGCCTAGTGCTTTCCACCACCGAGCGAAGCGAATTCCTATCCGGCGTTGTTTGGCTCACGCGACCACTTCGGCTCTTCGGTGTGGATATCACCCGGCTCGCGGTTCGGCTTTCTTTGACGCTCAGCTACGCCGAAGATACGGCGAAGCTTCGCTTTCGCGACCTATTGCAGGAGCTGCGCAGCGGAGACTTCGACCACCGGCAGCAAGCAGTGATTACAATTCCCTCCCATCGGCTCGGCACGAGCGATGTCGTCGTGTTGGCCGCCATGGTTTGCCTAGTATTGCTTGCGTCCTTGTGAGAATCGCTCTTGGCGTGGAGTACGATGGCAGCGTGTTTTGCGGCTGGCAGTCGCAGCGATGCGGCTGTTCGGTGCAAGACGCGCTGCAGCGCAGCCTGTCCGACGTCGCTGCGCAACAGATAGGATTGGTCGCCGCTGGGCGCACTGATGCGGGTGTTCACGCTATCGGCCAGGTGGTCCACTTCGACACGGGCGCAGATCGCCCGCTGAGCGCCTGGGTACGCGGCGCCAATACCCTTTTGCCGAAGCAAATCGCGGTGCAGTGGGCGCAAGCGGTAACACCGGAGTTTCACGCGCGCTATGGCGCGCTGGAACGCAGCTATCGGTACGTGCTGTTGAATCGACCGGCCAGGCCCGGGGTGGCCTGCTGTCGAGTGGGCTGGTACCATCGGCCGCTCGACGTCGATGCCATGGCATCGGCCGCGGCAACCTTGGTCGGCGAGCACGATTTCAGCGCTTTTCGCGCCGCCGAATGCCAAGCCGACTCGCCGGTTAGAACTATGCTCGAGGTCGGCGTCACACGCAAAGGTGACTTCGTGCTGTTCGACTTTCGGGCAAATGCGTTTCTGCACCATATGGTGCGTAATCTCGTGGGAAGCCTCGTCTACGTGGGAAACGGCAAGCACTCCGCCGGCTGGATCGCCGAGCTGTTGGCTCGGCGCGATCGCACCCTTGCGGCGCCGACCATGGGGCCGGAGGGGCTGTATCTGATGCGGGTCAGCTATCACGAGCGCTGGGCCCTGCCGGAAGCGCGCAACGCGAGCGCGTTGCCGTGGAGCGTGGCAGATGAATAGGACCAGGCCCGCACGCACTCGAATCAAGATCTGCGGTATCACCCGCATCGAAGATGCGATGGCGGCGGCTCACTGCGGCGCCGACGCCATCGGCTTGGTGTTCTATCCCGCCAGTCCGCGCTTCGTGGATGTGGGGCGTGCGCGCGACATCGTTGCCGCGTTGCCGCCGTTTGTGAGTCGCGTCGGTTTGTTCGTGGACGCCGATCCCGCCGAAGTCGACCGCGTGCTCACCCGGGTGGCGCTCGATTGCTTGCAGTTTCACGGCGAAGAGAGTCCGCAAGCGTGCGAGCAGCACGGCGTGCCGTTCCTAAAAGCCGTGCGCGTGAGGCCGGGATTGGATTTGCTAGAATACGCCGACACCTACTGCGCCGCAGCCGGGCTGTTGCTGGACGCTTATGTGCAAGGCATACCCGGGGGCACCGGCGCGCGCTTCGATTGGACTCTGATCCCAACTGCGCTGCCGCGTCCCGTCGTGTTGTCCGGTGGGCTCGATGCGGACAACGTGGTCGATGCGGTGCGTCAGGTGCGGCCCTGGGCGGTGGATGTGTCCAGTGGAGTAGAGGCGTCCAAAGGCGTTAAGGATTCAGAGAAGATATGGCAGTTCGTGTGCGGAGTACGTGATGCGGATTTATGATTTGCCCGATCAAAGCGGCCATTTCGGGCCATACGGCGGAGTGTTCGTCGCAGAAACTTTGATGCGGGCGCTAGATGAGTTGCGCAGCAACTACGAGCATTTTCGCGGTGACCCCGAGTTCCAAGCCGAGCTCGCCGACGAGCTTGAGCACTACGTCGGGCGCCCCAGCCCGATCTACCACTGCAAGCGCTGGTCCGCATTGCTCGGCGGAGCCCAGATTTATCTGAAGCGCGAAGATCTGAATCACACGGGTGCGCACAAGATCAACAACACCATCGGCCAGGCCCTGCTGGCGCGCCGTATGGGAAAGCCGCGCGTGATTGCCGAGACGGGCGCGGGTCAGCACGGCGTCGCCACCGCGACGGTGGCCGCGCGCTACGGCATGCAATGCGTGGTCTATATGGGCGCCGAGGACATCGCGCGGCAGGCGACCAATGTCTATCGCATGAAGCTGCTTGGCGCGAGTGTGGTGCCGGTAGAAA
>CAZILI010000475.1:0-3122 GCA_964539965.1 uncultured Burkholderiales bacterium
TGCGCCGAGATGCGCCATAAGCATCTTCGTTGCGGAATTCATCATATATGCCTCCTTCTGCCAGCGGGAGCGCCGGTCGGGCGTCCGCCGCAAGGCAATGAGTCGTACAGCAAGCCTAAATCGTTCACCCGACGAGGCATCCCTGTCAACCATTCAAAGGTTACCACCGAACGTCATAGCCGCCCTGGCCGAAAGGCGGTCTGGTCAAGCCGAAAGCGATGGTGTACAACTCGAAGCACAAAACGGACTTGCGTCGAGGGGAGCGTCGCATGTGCCTGTCCAACAAGCCTCCTCATGCCTCTTACCTCTGGAGGGATACCATGGGATTGAACAAGCAGGTCTTCGGCTGGGCGCTCGCTCTGCTCGCGAGCACGAGTTTCGCGCAGAACTTGAGCACCTTCGTCAACTCGCGACCGGTGACCGACGCGCAACGCAATACCGGCAACGCCGTCCAAGCTGCCTGCAGCAACTTGGGCACGATTTTCACTAACGGCGGCAGCGTACCGCTGGCCGATCCCAATCAAGAGGACCTGCGCAACGAATGCAACCGCATGGTGCGCACCGCCCGCGCGCTGCAGGGAGGCGCGCCGGGTAGCACCAACCTCGGTGCGGATGCCACCGACGCCACGCTCGCCGAAGCGCTGTCACGTATCGCTCCCGAAGAACTCGCCTCGGCGAGCAAGACCTCGATCGAAGCGGCGAGCAGGGGCGCGACCAACGCCATACGCGGGCGGTTGAGCGCGTTGCGCGGCGGCGCGCGCGGACTAGCGATGAACGGTGACGAGCATCGCCCGCAGGGTTTGAGCTACGCCGCGAGCGAGGTGTTCGGCAAGCCGCAGCGCGGCGGGGCGGCCGGCGCGGACGATGCCGGACCGCTCGGCGGCAAGCTCGGCGCCTTTGTCAACGCGAGCATCAACAAGGGCGACAAAGACACCACCGATCGAGAGGACGGCTTCGATTTCGACAACTGGTCGCTATTGGGCGGCGTCGACTATCGCTTCACGGACAACGTCGTCGCCGGTGTCGCGCTCGGCTACAACCAAACCAACGTCGAC
The DNA here is from genome assembly GCA_964539965.1 of uncultured Burkholderiales bacterium. GTDB lineage: Bacteria > Pseudomonadota > Gammaproteobacteria > Burkholderiales > JALYOK01 > CAZILI01. The sequence continues at coordinate 1,056 of CAZILI010000475.1, forward strand.
TTCGAACGCTCGCTCGGCTCCATCGAGACCAACGCTTGGGGCATCGCCGCCTACACCACCGTCAGCTTCGGCAAGTTCTATGTCGAGGGGCAAGCGAGCTACTTCAAGAACGACTACGACTCGACGCGCAACATCACCTATCCCACCAATGCGGGACAACTTCCCAACCGGGAAGCCAAAGGCAGCGCCAACGGCGATCAGTTTTCGTTGAGTGCGGGCGGCGGCTACGACTTCAACTTCGGCGGGCTCAGCGTGGCACCGTACGGCCGCCTCGAATTCATCGATCTCAGCATCGACGCGATCGACGAGAGCGGGGCGCAGGGCCTCAATCTGCACGTCGACGGTCAAGACGCGAGATCGCTGCAATCGGCGCTCGGCGGCCGGGTTGCCTACGCTATTAGCACGGGCTTCGGCGTGCTGGTGCCGCAAGCCTCGCTCGAATGGATACACGAGTTCGATAACGATTCACGCAACGTCTCGGCGCGCTATATCAACGATCCACAAAACAACATCTTCTTTATTCCGACGGAAAGTCCCGACCGCAACTACTTCCGCCTGAACCTCGGCGTGTCGGCGGTGTTCCAGCACGGCTTCTCGGCCTTCGCCAATTACGAGACGGTGCAAGGCTTGAAAGATATAAGCCATAACTCGCTGCTGTTCGGCGTGCGCAAGGAGTGGTAGGCGACCCAGGTGCGTGACGCGCGCCTTTTACGTTTGTCTCTGCCTTAGCCTCGCCTGGGGTTGCGCCACTCCGGGCGAGCGCGCCGATCGTGTTGCCGCCGGTTTGGCGTTTGACCGTCTGTTACTGGCGGGAGAGCCTTACTCGCACGTCGCCTACTTCAAGCCTGGAGATGCCGGCGCTCCGCTGCATGTCTACTTAGAGCACGACGGCATACCTTGGATCGGCAACGAGCGCATCGCCGCCGATCCGACCCCGCGCAATCTGGTGATGCTCCCCGCCATGGCGCAGGATACGGCCCCGAGCCTGTATCTCGGCCGACCGTGCTACTTCGGTCTGTATGCCGCGCCCGGCTGCGAGCCGAGACTGTGGACCCACGAGCGCTACTCGGAAGCAGTGGTGGCGAGCATGGCGGCGGCGCTGCGCGAATTTCTTGCCCGCCGCGGCGACCCTAGGGCGCGGTTCTTCGGCTACAGCGGCGGTGGGGTGTTGGCGATGCTGCTGGCGGAACGCTTTCCCGACACCGAGGCAGTGGTGACGGTCGCGGCCAATCTTGACGTGGCGGCGTGGGCGCGGCTGCACGACTACAGCGCGCTGGCGGGCTCGCTCGACCCGGCGCTGCGGCCACCGCTACCTGCGCGCGTAGCACAACGGCACTACGCCGGCGCGCGCGACCGCAACGTCCCGCCGGGCTTGTTGCAGGGCTTTGCGCAACGCCCGGGCAGCCACCTAGTAGTCGTGCCCGAGTTCGATCACGTGTGCTGTTGGGAGAAGTGGTGGCCCTCCGCGCTGCGCGGCCTTGCGGCCGCGCGTAGCACGCCGTAGAGGCGGGCGCGCCAAGCCTCGATCTGCAAGCTCACGCTCTCGCCGTATCGGCACCAGGAGGCGAAGTGCTCGCAGTTGTTGTTGAGCAAGTGATAGCGCGTTTCGCCCAACCGCGAGCGGGCGCGGGCACAGATCTGCTCGGCCGAGAATGCCTGCGTGCCGTGAGTTTCGATCGCATAGCCATGGCCGCGGGCAAAGCGCGCCACGGTCGTCCGCTCGACGAAACCGCGCAACAGCAACCAACGGTACAGGCCGCGATAGTGGATGACCGCGCCGCCGCCGACATAGATGCCGTGGTGCATGTGACCTAAGCGTGGTGTGGTCAGGTGCGCTCCGATGGGTATGGCGCCTTGCATGGGCGGGCCTCGATTCGTGTGCTCTTGCACATGAATCGAAGCCGAGCCCGATCGGGTTCAAAGATTCGTGCGCGGGTCCGCCTCGTGCACCGGCATGGCGCCTATTTCGACGCCTGCGTCACTCGCCCGGGTCCGCGGACGCTCTGCTGCACCTGCGGATTGCCGCGATAGCGCACCTCGCCGCTGCCGGCGAGTTCAACGTCGAGC
>CAZILI010000476.1:0-3105 GCA_964539965.1 uncultured Burkholderiales bacterium
ACCGGCTGGCCGAGCTTTTTCGATGCGATTCCGGGACGCCTGGGCACCAAGACCGACTTCAAGATCGTCTATCCGCGCACCGAGTACCATTGCGCGCGCTGCGGGGGACACCAAGGGCATGTATTCGACGACGGTCCGCCTCCCACCGGTAAGCGCTACTGCAACAACGGCCTGGCCCTGGAATTCATCCCGGCGGACAAGCCGCTGCCGGCGCTGCGTAGCTAGCCGGCCTCAACTAGCACAACGCCCGCTTCGCGGGCGTTGTGCTTTTCTTTAGGGCGCCTGCTACAGCCTACGGCTATTTTGCCGTCCTTGCCCTCCTGAGTCTCCTTCTTGTCTTGCGGCTTTGCCGGCTCGGCGTTTGGCCTCCTCCGAGGCGCTTTGGGGTGTGCAATGGCGCACGTTTCCCAGCGCCGGCCAACGCGCCTCGCGGTACACTCTCGGGCCATGGGCACCAAGCCTCCGCGCCGGACGGAAGACCCGAGCGTCAGCCGCTGGCTGTACGGCCCGGTTCGCCGCGTGCTGCAACGCCTCAGCCATCCGACCTGGCGCGACGCGTTCGCGGTGGGCGTGCCGATATTGCTCGTGCTGCTCGCCGTCGCGTGGGCCATGCACAAGTTCGTGCGCCCTGCCCCACCGGACCATCTGACCATTACGACGGGGTCCAACGAAGGCGCCTATCAGATCTTCGCTGCCCGCTACAAGGACGTGTTCGAGCGCAACCATGTCAAGCTCGTCATCGAGCCGTCGGCCGGCGCGCTGCAAAACCTCGACCGCCTGTTGGACCCGAGCCGCGACGTCGACGTCGGCTTCGTGCAAAGCGGACTTATCGGCGGAAGAGACACGACCGGATTGGTGTCCTTGGGTTTGCTGTATCCCGAGCCGCTCTGGTTGTTCCATCGCAAGAGCGTTGCGCTCAAGGCACTGGACGATCTCAGAGGAATGCGAATCGGCGTGGGACCCGAAGGCAGCGGCACGCGCGTGCTGGCCCTCGAGTTGCTGCGCGCGCACGGCATAGACGGTGCATCCGCACAGCTATCGGCGGCGAACGGTATCGCGGCCGCGCAGCAACTCGCGGGCGGCGCGCTGGACGCGGTATTCGTGGTCGGCGCCGCGCATTCGAGCGCGGTGTGGGCGCTGCTGTACAGCCCGGGCGTGAATCTCTTCAGCTTCACGCAGGCCGAGGCCTACGCGCGGCGCTTGCCCCATCTCAGCGTGTTGTCCTTGCCGCGCGGCCCGATCGATGTGCAGCGCGCAATTCCGGATAGAGACGTGACTCTGGTGGGCCCGACCGCTACCCTACTCGCGCGCGAGGACACCCATCCCGCGCTCCTCGACTTGCTGTTGCTCGCCGCCACCGAAGTGCACGGCGGCGCCGGGTTGTTCCAGAGCGCAGGGCAATACCCCGCGCCGCGCGGCGTGGAGCTACCCCTGAGCCCGGAGGCAGAGCGCTTCTACCGTTCGGGCCAGCGCTTCTTGCACCGCTACCTCCCGTTCTGGGCCGCCACCTTGGTGGATCGGCTCTTGATCATGTTGCTGCCGCTCATCGCGATCTTCATCCCGCTATCGCGGCTCGCCCCCGCGCTGTACACCTGGCGCGTGCGCTCGCGCGTGTTTCGATACTACGGGCAACTCAAACTGCTCGAGCACGAAGCACAGCATTCCATCGACAGCCGCAGCCCGCAGCAGTGGATGGACGAGCTCGACCGCATCGAGTACGCCGCTTACCGCATCAGCACACCGCTCGCGTTCGCCAATCACGTGTATACGCTGCGTCAGCACGTTCACATGGTGCGCGACATGCTGCGGCGTAGGCTCGGGGCAGCCGCACCGGCAATGGCGCCCTCGCCCGCGTTGACAGAGCCGGTCGACGGGGCATAATAGGCGGCAGCAGGGCCCACAAACGGAGGTAAAACCTATGAAACGGCCATTCGACCACGGTTCAGTAGGCAGGGTCGGCCGCGCTGCGCTGCTGCTTTCCCTCGGATTGATTTGCGCCTGCGCTGCGACCAGCGGAGGCAACAATAGCACTTCTCGCGACGCACGCTCGCGCATGGCGCAAGAGGGTAAGCAAATTACTTTGGAAGAACTCGGACAACTCACCACCGGTTTCGCCGACCGCTACTTCAGCTACATCGTAAGCGCGACCGGCGAAATGGAGAAAGGCGAGCTCACTTCCGAGCAACGCCGGCTGCTGCATCAGGTGAAGCTCGTCGAGGTCAGCTCGATCTACGATATCGTCACCAATGCCGACCCGTTCTCTCAGCTGCTCGACCTGACTCTAGTGGTCACCCTGCAAAGCCAGAAATGGATAGACGAAGACCTGGCGGAAGAGTGGTTTGGCGAGCAGGGTGAGCACATCATTTCCGCCTCGCGAAGGGCGCGCGAGGATATCTGGAAGATCGCCGGCAAGGTGATGCGGCCCGAGCAACTCGAAGTCCTCGACTATCTCATCTGGGACTGGCGGCGCAAGAATTCAGATGTCCAGGTTGTATCGTTCGTTCGCTTCGATGATTTCGCCGCCTCACGCGGCAAATCGATCGTGGCAGATGTGAAGACGGGAACCGGCTTGCTCGCGCCGGTGGATGAGGCCAAAAAAGCGGTCGACGAAGTCCGTTTGCTGACCGAGCGCGCGTTCTTCTACGGCAAGCGGATGCCTTTCCTCATGAACTGGCAGGTCGAAGCGGCGGTCGACAACGTCACGGAAAACCCCAACATCAAGGGTGTGACGAAGTCGGTTGCCGACGTGACCAAGAGCGTGGACCGGGTAACCAAGGTCGTCGAACGCATGCCAAACGAGATCGCGCGCGAGCGCGAACGCATCTTCACCGACGTGCGGCGGATGGAGCCGTTCATCCGCACCACCTTCGGACAGTACCGCGGCGCGATAACAGAGACCGATGAACTGGTCGGCTCGGTAAAGGAACTTGCCGATACCGCCACCGGATTGCTCACCACGGTGCAAGACACCACGAAGGCGGTGAATACAACGATGAACACCGTCGACAAAGTCTTCTTGGAGCCGGGCAAGAAGGATCCCAAGCCGAAAGATGAAAAACCGTTCAACGTCGAGAGCTACACGCAAACGGCGCTCGCCGTCGGCGG
>CAZILI010000477.1:0-3104 GCA_964539965.1 uncultured Burkholderiales bacterium
CACGTGGACGACGACTGCCAGTACGGTAGCCGGCAACTTGCCCGGCTCGCCCCTGCCCGCCATCAACCCTTCCTTGGCTTGGCCAGCAGCCCGATCTTCTTGACTCTCGCTTGCTGGAGAAGATCCATCACCCGGATGACTTCCTCATAGCGCACGTTGCGGTCGGCCGCGATCACGACCGCTTGCGCGGGCGCCTTAGCCTGGCGCTCTCTTACCAGCGCGATCATTTGGCTGCGGCTGACGCTCTGGTCGACCGCGCCCTCCGCCCGGTCGCGAAACAAGAGCTTGCCGTCGGGCAGCACCGTGATTTCCATCGGCGCGAGGGTGGGCGTCAACGACACCTCACCCACCTGCGGCAGTTCGACCTGGCCCGGATTCACCAACGGCGCGGTCACCATGAAGATCACCAACAGCACCAGCATCACGTCGATATACGGCACGACGTTGATTTGGCTCAGCGCACGCCGGCTTCGGCTACGGGACATACTTCTCGGTTACGCTCGAATGCAATTGACGCTGCAGGATGTTGGAGAACTCTTCCATGAAACTCTCGAAGCGAATCGCCAAGCGATCGACGTCGTGGCTGTAGCGGTTGTAGGCGATCACAGCAGGAATCGCAGCGAACAAGCCCATCGCGGTGGCGATGAGCGCCTCGGCGATGCCGGGCGCGACGTGCTGCAAGGTCGCCTGCACGACGTTCGCCAAGCCGCGAAACGCGTTCATGATCCCCCACACGGTGCCGAACAGCCCCACGTACGGACTAACCGAGCCGACGGTAGCGAGAAACGACATGTGGGAATCCAAACTGTCGACCTCGCGCTGATAGGTCGCGCGCATCGCGCGCCTGGTACCGTCCATGACCACGGCAACGTCCATGCCCGGTTGGCGCCGGTGCTTCAAGAACTCGCGGAAGCCCGCTTCGAAAATCCGCTCCAGCGCGCCGGTCTCGCGGCGTCCGCTGGTGGCGGCTTGAAACAACGAGTTCAGATCCGACCCGCCCCAGAAATCGCGCTCGAAGTGGTCAGACTGCCGCTCCGCTCGCCGTATGGCGAACATCTTGGTGAAGATGTATAGCCAGGAGATGAACGACAGCAGCAGCAGCAAACCCATGACCACCTGCACCAGCACGCTGGCGTTGGTGATCAGGCTCAACAACGATAGATCGGTGGTGACGTTCATTTGTTCGAGATGAGCCTCCCGCGAATCTCCTCCGACATGGCCGCCGCCCTTAGCTTTTGCGTATCGACATAGGCGATCTGCACCTGCGCGGTCACGTAGGCCTCGCCGTCGCGCTCCACCGTTTGGGCAAGCTCGACGCTGCAGCCGCGGACCGCATCCACCCGCACCGTCGCCTCCAACTCGTCCCCTAGGCGCGCGGATTTGACGTAGCCGATGTTGAGCCTGCGCACCACGAATCCGCGCGACTCTTGCTCGGCAAGTTGCGGCAGCGACACGCCCGCCGCCCGCAACCACTCGACCCGCGCCCGTTCGAGATACTTGAGATAGTTGGCGTGGTACACCATGCCGAGCGCATCGGTGTCTTCGTAGTACACGCGTACCGCCCAGCGGAAGATACCCGCGGCGGGCGCAGGCGCAACCCGATCGACCACGCGGTTCACGCTGTTATTGTTTCCAGAGATCGCCGCTACCTACGGCCACGGCAGCGCCCGGCAATCCCAAGTGGTGAAACGCGCGTGCGGTCGCCATTCTACCGCGCGGGGTGCGCTGCAGGTATCCCTGTTGAATAAGGTAGGGTTCGAGCACGTCCTCGATAGTGTCGCGCTCTTCACCGATCGCCGCCGCCAGATTGTCGAGCCCGACCGGACCGCCGTTGAAGCGCTCGATGACGGCCGACAGCAGCTTGCGGTCCATGAGGTCTAGACCTAGTGGATCGACATCGAGCATAGCGAGCCCCGCTTCCGCCGCCGCCTTGTCGACCGTGCCGTTGCCCTTGACTTGCGCGTAGTCACGCACACGGCGCAGCAAGCGATTGGCGATGCGCGGGGTACCGCGCGAGCGCCGCGCGATTTCGAGCGTGCCCTCGGCAGAGATATCGACCTTTAGCAGCGCGGCCGAGCGCGCCACGATCTTGGTGAGCTCCTCGGGGTTGTAGAATTCCAGCCGCGCCACGATGCCGAAGCGATCGCGCAGCGGATTGGTGAGCATGCCGGCGCGCGTGGTGGCGCCGATCAAAGTGAACGGGCGCACGTCGAGTTTGACCGAGCGCGCGGCCGGGCCTTCGCCGATCATAATATCGATCTGAAAATCTTCCAATGCGGGGTACAAGATCTCTTCGACCAGCGGTGACAGGCGGTGAATTTCGTCGATGAAGAGAACGTCGTTCTCCTCGAGATTGGTGAGAATAGCGGCGAGATCGCCGGCTCGCTCCAACACCGGTCCCGATGTCTGGCGCAGATTGACACCCATCTCGCGGGCGATGATATGCGCCAAGGTGGTCTTGCCCAGTCCCGGCGGGCCGAACAGCAGAACGTGATCGAGCGACTCGCGCCGATGGCGAGCGGCCTGGATGAAGATCTTCAACTGATCGCGGATCTTCTCCTGGCCGACGTACTCGTCGAGTAGCTTCGGTCGTAGCGCTCGCTCGAACACCTCTTCCTGCTGCGAGGCGGCGGTAGGCGAGATCAAGCGGTCCGGTTCGATCATTCAACCTGCGGCGTGGGCGCCGCCCAGGAAAAAATTCGCATAACTTTAGCAAGATGCACCGGGACTGCCAATCAATACGCCGCCGGCGCGACCTCTTGCCGGCGCACGTATAGGGTCTTGTCTACCGTGGCGATGACTTCCCCTCGTTCGTTCGTGACCTCGACCGTGAAAGTCGGCTCGTGCTTGTCGCCGCTCGCGGTCTGGCGGCGCGCCGCGGCGATTTCCGCTTCTCCGATGACGAAGTGCGCGCGCACCGTGCCCTTGGCCGGCAGGCGGTAGCGGATCGCAGCGCCCTTGTCCCACACCACATATCCCTTGCCCAGGTTATGCATCATGAGCAAAGCGAAGAACGGATCGGTCATGGCGTAGAGCGAGCCCCCGAAGTGCGTGCCGAAGTAGTTGCGGTTGTACCAGCGCAAGCGCATGCGCACCCGCGCGCT
>CAZILI010000478.1:0-3093 GCA_964539965.1 uncultured Burkholderiales bacterium
GGACGCTCGAGCTTGATCACGCGCGCGCCGAGGTCGGCGAGTTGCCGTGTAGCGAACGGCACAGCGACCGCTTGCTCGAGCGCCACCACGGTGATGCCGGCTAGCGGGGCGGCACTCACGTCTCCCCTCTGCCCAAGGTGGGGTATAGCGATGAAGACCGCATCCAGATGCGGGCTGCAGCTATGTACACGCGAGAGTATCCCCTAGGGCTTGGGGGTCGAACCGGCCAGTGCCGCCTGCTTGGCGGTGGGCTCCCATCCCCCACCCAGCGCCTTGACCAGGCTCACGCTCGTCACCAGGCGCTGCCCTGCCAATTGGCTGGCGAGCCGCTCGGCGGCAAGCCGCGTGCGCTCGCTGTCGATCACGTCCAGAAAGTTGACCAGCCCGGCCTTGTAGCGCGCCAGCGAAAGCTGCGCGCTGCGCTGCGCGCTCGCGACCGATCGCGCTTGCGCGCCCGCTTGATCGGCGAGGATGCGCAATCCCGCTAACGCGCTCTCCACGTCTTGGAAGGCGAGCAGCACGCGCGAACGATATTGGGCGAGGTTCTCTTCGTACACGGCTTGCGCACGCTCGAGATTGGCTCGATTGCGGCCGCCTTCGAAGATCGGAATGACCGCTCCGATGCCGAGCCCGCCGATGCGGCTCGGCGCCTTCAGCAGATCGCCCAGCTCTTCGCTCTCAAAGCCAAACTGCCCGGTCAGACGTATGGTGGGGAAAAACGCCGCCTTGGCGACACCGATCTCGGCGTTGCGCGCGGCGAGCAGGCGCTCGGCTTCGGCGACGTCCGGACGCCGCTTCAGCATGTCGGCGGGCAGTCCCACCGGCACCGCGGGCGGGCTCGCGTTGAGCGCGTTTTCGGAGAGAGAGAACTGCGTCGGCGTCTTGCCGAGCAGAGCCGCAATGGCAAATTCCAGTTCGGCACGCCGCTTGCCGATGCCGATGGCCTCGGCCTGACTGCTGGCGAGTTCGGTGTCGGCGCGCGCTACGTCCAGTTCGCTCGCTATCCCGCCCTTGAAGCGCGACTGAATCAGCGCCAGCGCTTGCTTGCGCAGATCGATGGTATTGCGCAGCACCGTGGCTTCGGCATCCAGCGACCGCACCGCGTAGTAGTTCTGCGCTACGTCTGCGGTGAGGGTCAGCAGCGCCGTGCGATAGGCTGCCGAGGCGGCATCCGCACGCGCCACCGCGCTCTCCGAGCTGCGACGAATCTTGCCCCAAAAATCGATCTCGTAGCTCGCATCCAGCGGCACCTTGAATCGGTTGGTGGTGTAGCCTTGCACCGGCGAACCGGGCTGCACCGGGCGATTCGCCGACTGGCGGCTGCGCGAGATGTCCGGGTCGAGGTTCACCGTGGGCCAGAGGTCAGCCTCTGTCACGCGCGCGATGGCGCGGGCCTGCACCACACGCTGCGCAGCCGCTTGAAGATTCGGGTTGTTGGCAATTGCGAGTTCTTCCAATTCGTTCAGCTTGGCGTCGGCGAACACCGTCCACCACTTGTCCGGCAATGCCGCTTGCGCCGCCGCCGCGGGAGCTTCTTTGAACTTGGCCTCCGCAGGCTCGACGGGACGCTGATAGTCCGGTCCTACAGTGGTGCAGGCAGCGACCAGCGCGGCCAGGCTGATCGCTGCCCCGCGAACGAGGGCTCTGAGAGGGCGAGCGGACATGATTATTTCTTCTCGCTGGTCTTTTGCGCAACGTGCTCAGGCGCCGGACTCGCGCTTGCGCTCGCGGGTTTCGCCCCCGGCGGTTCCACCGGCTTGGCATCGCCTTTGACGACCGGCTTGTCGGCCGGCTTTTCCGGAGCCTTCTCTGGCGGCTTCTCCGCCGGCTTGTCGGGCGGCGGCGCCATCACGGTCTTGACCCCCACCCCGTCGCGCATCGCGTCCGTGGGGTTGGTGACGATAAGCTCTTTCTCGTTCAAGCCCGACAAAACCTCGATCTGCGTCCCGAAGTCGCGTCCCAGCGCGAGCTTGCGCATGTGCACGACGTCTTTTTCCACCGCGGCCACCTGCGGCCCGTCGGCGCGCACGATCAACGTGTTGGCGGGAATCAATATCTGCGGCTCGGTCTGCGTCAGGGTGAACTTCGCCTGTGCGTACATCCCGGCGAGCAAGGTACCCTCGGCGTTGGGCACCTGCACTTCGGTTAACAAGGTCTTGGATTGCGGATCGAGCGCGCCTGCGGTGCGCATCACTTTGCCTTCGAACGGCTTGCCTTGGAACTCGCGCAGCGTCACCGTCACTGGCGCGTTAGTCTGCACTAAGCGCATGTGGCTCTGCGGCACGTTCACGTACATGCGTAGCGTATCGATCTTGGCGAGCTTGAACAGCCAGCGGTTCGGATCGGTGCTGCCCGAGGCGATCAACTGGCCCACTTCGACCTGACGCGCGGTAATGGTGCCGGCAAAAGGCGCCATCACCCGCTGAAACGACTTCAACTCCTGTAGGCGCTGCACGTTCGCCTCGACGGCGGCCAGATCGGCTCGCCGCGCGTCGTACGCACTGGCCTTCTCGTCGACTTCCTGGCGAGAGACGGCGTTTTCCTTGAGCAAGGATTGCCAGCGCTCAGCGGTCGACTTGGCGAGCGCCAAGTTCGCTTTCACTTGCTGCACGTTGGCGGCAGCTTGCTTCAATTCGCGATCCAGCTCCGGCGTGTCGATCTCGGCGAGCAGTTCGCCTGCCTTGACCTTGGCGCCGATATCGACCAGCCAGCGCCTCACATAGCCGTTGGTGCGCGCGTAGATCGGCGTCTCTTGCGCCGGCAGCAAGGTGCCGGGGAGGGTGAGCTCGGTATTGGCTTTGCCGCGCTGCGCGGGCACCACTACCACCGTCGCGCGCGTGTCTTTATGCGTCTCGGCGATCGCCTTGCCTGCTTGAATGCGCGGTGAGACGTTCCACACGTAGAACGCGGCGATCGCGACGATGGCAAGAATCACCACTATCACGCCGGTGGCGCGGCGTGGCTTCGCTCGCGCCGGCGGCATGCCGGAATCGGCTGGCTGGAAATTCAATGCGGGCTCTATTTTTTCATGGGTTGGCATAGCGTGGCCTCTGGTTGTTCTCGATTTGCTGCTACGCGGCGGCGGGCGCGGGC
>CAZILI010000479.1:0-3092 GCA_964539965.1 uncultured Burkholderiales bacterium
GCGCGCGTACGCGCCGCACTCGCGCGGCCGCTAGACGTCGAGTCACCCTTTGCGGTGCGCGGGGCCCACCCTACGCTCGGGACCCATGATGGTTAGCGCTGTGAGGCCGGAATCGCGCGATTGCCGATGTCGGTGCGCATCTGGCGGCCGGCGAACTGAATGCCGTTCGCCATTTCGTACGCCCGTTGCTTGGCCATGCGCACGCTCTCGCCGAGCGCGGCCACGCTCAGCACGCGACCGCCGTTGGTGACGACGTCTTCGCCGTTCTTGCGCGTGCCGGCGTGAAACACATGCCATTCGTCGTTACCCCGCGCTAGCCCGCGAATCAGATCACCCTTGCGCGGCGAGTCCGGGTAGCCCTGCGAGGCCAGTACCACCGCCAAGGCGGCGCGGCGATCCCACTGCGCTTCGACGGTGTGCAGGCGCCCCTTGAGCGCTTGCTCGATCAGCAGCGACAAGTCGGTGCGCAGCCGCAGCATGATCGGCTGCGTCTCAGGATCGCCCAAGCGGCAATTGAACTCCAGCACCTTGGGGTTGCCGTCGGCGTCGATCATGAGCCCCGCGTACAAGAAACCCACGTACGGCGTTCCCTCGCGTTTGAGCCCCTGCACCGTCGGCGTGATGATCTCGCGCAGCACGCGCGCATGCACCGTAGGCGTGACCACCGGCGCCGGCGAGTAGGCGCCCATGCCGCCGCGTAAGAATTCTTCGATCACGACCCGCGCGCCCGCCTCGCCGAGGCTACTGCCTTCGAGCATCGCGTCGACCGCCGCATGCGCTTCCTCCGATGAATTGGCAACGACCACACCCTTGCCCGCCGCCAGTCCATCGGCCTTGACCACGATCGGCGCTCCCACCTGGTCCAAGTAGGCATGCGCCTGCGCGGCGTCGGTGAAGGTTGCGTAGCGTCCCGTCGGGATGTTGTGCCGTTGCATGAACGCTTTGGCAAAGGCTTTCGAGCTTTCCAGCTGTGCTGCTTCACGCGTCGGGCCGAAGATCGGTAGGCTTTTCTCCTGAAACGCGTTCACCACCCCCGCGGCGAGCGGCGCCTCCGGGCCGACCACAGTGAAGCCGAAGCGTTGGCGACGCGCGAACTCCACCAACACAGGAATATCGCTGATCGGCATGTTTTGCAGCCCCGGCTCGAGCGCCGTGCCTGCGTTGCCAGGCGCGACGAACACTTTTCCGACTCGCGCCGACTGGGACAGTTTCCACGCGATAGCGTGCTCGCGTGCGCCGGAGCCGATGACAAGCAAGTTCATCTCGCGCTCAGCAGACCCGTGACTAGGCCGTCGAACTTTATACTCGGCTGAGTACCATGGCTATAAGCTAGTATGGACGGCCTATTCAGATAGATACTCCCCACGATCGAGAACAGAGCGACGGTCTCTGCATGAGCCGGCTCAATGCCGGAAGTGTCGCACGCCGGTCAACACCATTGCCACACCTCGCTCGTCGGCGGCCGCGATAACCTCGTCGTCGCGCACGCTCCCTCCCGGTTGGATCACCGCTCGCGCGCCGGCATCGGCGATTACGTCCAGGCCGTCGCGGAACGGGAAGAATGCGTCCGAGGCGGCAATAGAGTTCTCTAGGGTGAGCCCCGCCTGCTTCGCCTTCATCGCCGCCAAACGCGTGCTGTCCACCCGGCTCATCTGCCCGGCGCCGATGCCGAGCGTCTGACCGTTGCCGCAGAATACGATGGCGTTCGACTTGACGAACTTGGCAACCCGAAAGGCGAACACCAGATCCTCGAGTTGCTGAGGCGTTGGCTGTTGCTTGCTGACCACGCGCAACTGTGCCGGTTGGACGATGGCGCTATCCGGAGTCTGCACCAGCAATCCGCCGCCCACGCGCTTCAAGTCGTACGGGTTGCTGGCACCGGCGAGCGGCACGTGCAACACGCGAACGTTGGTTTTGCCGCGCAGCGCTTCCACCGCTTCGGCCGAGTAGTCGGGCGCAATCAACACCTCGAGGAATTGCTTGGTGACCGCTTCGGCAGTGGCGGCGTCGACGGCGCGATTGAGCGCGATGATGCCGCCGAAGGCCGAGGTCGGGTCGGTGGCGAAGGCGAGCCGATACGCCTCCAAGGTCGACTCGGCGATCGCCACCCCGCACGGGTTGGCGTGCTTGACGATCACGCACGCCGGGCGGCTGAAGCTCTTGACGCACTCCCATGCCGCGTCGGCGTCGGCGATATTGTTATATGACAGTTCCTTGCCTTGGATCTGCCGGTAGCTGCTGATCGCGCCCGCCACTTCCTCGCTGTCGCGGTAGAACGCGGCTTGCTGGTGCGGGTTCTCTCCGTAGCGCAGGTCTTGTACCTTCTCGGCCTGTAGATTGAAGCGTTGCGGAAACGCTCCGCGCTCGCCGGCGAGATTAATCGCGGTGAGATAGTTACTGATCGCCCCATCATAGTGTGCCGTATGCGAAAAGGCTTTTTGCGCGAGCGCGAAACGCGTCTCATGCGATATCGCGCCGCTGTTGGCAGCGATTTCTTCGAGCAGGCGAGAGTAATCGTTCGGATCGGTGACGATCGCCACGTCGGCATAGTTCTTGGCGGCCGCGCGCACCATGGCGGGGCCGCCGATGTCGATGTTCTCGATCGCTTCGGCCAGGGTCGTGCCGGGCTTGGCGATGGTCTCGCGGAACGGGTAGAGATTCACGACAACCAGATCGATCGGGGCGATGCCGTGCCGTTGCATGGCGGCGACATGCTCGGCGAGATCGCGGCGGCCAAGGATGCCGCCGTGTATCTTGGGATGCAAGGTCTTCACCCGCCCGTCCAGCATCTCGGGAAATCCGGTGTGCTCCGAGACTTCTTTGATGCGCACACCGGCTTCGCGCAAGAGCTTGGCGGTGCCGCCTGTCGACAGCATCTCGATGCCGCGCTGGGCCAACGCTTGCGCGAATTCGACGATCCCAGTCTTGTTTGAAACGCTCAGCAGAGCGCGCTTGATCACCACCATGTGAGCTTCTTTGGAGGTCGCTATTGGCATCGTTGGCGGCGCTTGCCGCCGCCGAACTACGACTGGCTGTCGATGCCGTACTGCTGCATCTTCTTGCGCAGCGTGTTGCGATTGAGGCCTAGGATT
>CAZILI010000480.1:0-3076 GCA_964539965.1 uncultured Burkholderiales bacterium
TCGTCTTGTTCCCAAATGAATGGGACCACCTCGAGTTCTCTGCCGCCCGCTATCAAGGCCGCTATCGGTTTTATTTCGAGGGTTTCGATTTACATAAGTTTCCAGAGAACGCCAGACTCCTCACGTTTGATGCGCTTCGTTTCATCGACGGCATCATCGCCAAGTATTCGTCCCTGGGTCTGAGCGCGGTAGTGAGCAACGAAGAGCAGTTCGGCACCGTGATCGCCTCGGTAGTCGCGGACCGGCTAGGCCTACCGACTGCAAGCCCTCAATCCGTCCTAACTTGTCAGCACAAGTACTACGCCAGAGTGCGCGCGCAGCGGGTCGTGCCGGAGGCCACTCCGGAGTTCACGGTATTCCCATATGAGATTTCCCGTGAGAGCGAGGTCGGTGCCGCGTTCCCGCTGTTCGTCAAGCCGGTCAAGGCGACCTACTCGATTCTCGCTCGGCGAGTGGACAATTTCCATGAACTGCGCAAGCTGCTCACGTTCCGTCCACTGGAAACGCTGATCCTGAAGAAACTGGTGCAGCCGGCGGACGATCTCGCCAAGATTTACTGTGATTTTTCGGTCGACACGCGGCACTTGATCGGTGAGCAGATCGTCGGAGGCGCCCAGGTGACTGTGGACGGATTTGTCGATCACGCCAAGGTGCGCGTATTGGGAATCGTCGATTCCCACATGTATCCCGGAACCAACGCGTTCCAGCGCTTCGAGTATCCGTCGAAACTGCCGGGAAGCATTCAGCGAAGAATGACCGATTTGATCGAGCGTCTCATCCCGGGGCTGGGATTCACGCACGGCCTGTTCAACGTGGAGCTCGCCTACGACAGCGATACGGATGACATCAAGATCATCGAGGTCAATCCGCGACTCGCCTATCAGTTTGCCGACTTGTATGAGAAAGTCGATGGCTGCAACCCGTACGATATTCTGCTCGATCTCGCGTGCGGACAGACGCCTCGGTTCGAACTCGGCCAGGGTGTATATCGTAACGCGGCAAGCTTCGTGCTGCGCGCTTTCCCGGGGAGCAAGCTGAAGGGCGCACCCAAGCGGGCCGACCTCGAGTCAGTTCGCAGACAAAATAGCGACGCCCGCGTAATGGTGTACATCAAGCGCGGCTCCAGTCTCGCCCGAGAGTTCAAATGGCTGGGCAGCTATCGCTACGCCGTGCTCAACATCGGCGCGAAAGACCATCATGACTTGCAGCGCCGCTTCCGTTCCGTCCGCGACAAGCTGCCTTTCGTCTTCAGCTAGGTAGCGAGTCGACGCTTGACCTTGCGCGCCAACCGCACTGGGGCCGCACGTGCGACTGCTCTGGCGTGTTTTTGCTCGACGCTGCTGCTTTGCATCGCCCAGGAGCCGCCGCCTGCGCTTAGCAAGTTCTCCCAACAACCTATCGACGGCCGTCTACCGGCCGGTTGGAAGGCTCTCACCTTCCCTAAGGTGAAGCAGCATACCCGTTATGAGCTTGTGCGCGACACCAACACGACCGTTGTAAGGGCAGTATCGCGCACAGGCGCATCGGGTTTGATTGCCGAACTCAACGTTTCGGCGACGGAGTATCCCGTTCTGGAATGGCGCTGGAAAGCCGAGAATTTGCTCATCAAAGGCGATCCGACGCGCAAGGACGGAGATGACTACCCGGCGCGTATCTACGTCACATTTCGGTATGATCCCGCGAGAGCGAGTCTTTGGCAGCGCACCAAGTACGGCGCTGCCAGACTTGCTTATGGCGAGTACCCGCCGCACGCGGCACTGAGCTACATTTGGGACGCGAAGACGCCGCTCGATACCATACTGCCCAATGCCTACACCGACCGCCTGCAGATGGTTGTGGTGGAATCGGGCCCGGACCGTCTTGGGCAGTGGCTCGCCTACCGCCGAAACCTCCTCGAAGACTACAGGCGGGCCTTCAAAGAGGATCCCCCTCCAATCTCCGGCATTGCCATCATGACCGACACGGACAACACGGGAGAGTCCGCCATCACCTACTACGGCGACATCTCTCTGAAGCGCTCAGATTGAGTGTTCCGGCGTTCCCATGAGAGCAATGGGCTTAGGCTAGCGTCCGCATCACCTCGAGCGGCGCGCGGCGAAGGAGCCGCAAAGCTGCCGCGAGTCCTGCCAAGGCAACCGCAATCGAAGTGGCGCCGATGCCCCACAGAAATACGAAGGGATTGAGGCGAAACGGCAGCCCCAGCAGTTGGGTGCCGATCGCATAACTCAGCGCGCTTGCCCCCAAGGCCGCTACCAGGCCGGCGCATGCCCCAATCGAGGCAAACTCCACTAGTTGACCTCGCAAAATCTGCTGCCGGCTCGCGCCAAGCGTCCTCATGATCGCGGCCTCCCATTGGCGGTCGTCGTGCGTCGCGGCGACAGCGGCATAGAGCACCAGCAGCCCCGCGAGTAGCGAAAACAGCGATATGAAGATCACCGCATGTGACATCTGCTGCGTGATGCGCCGGAATTCTCGAATGAGTGCGCCGATGTCGATCACGCTCAGGCTTGGGTAGAGGCGTACCAGACCGTCCAGGGCTCGTGCATCCCGGTCGTCGACATACAAGCTCGTCATGTAGGTAAGCAGCGCGTCCTGCAACACTCCGGGACTCGCGATGACGAAGAAGTTCGCTTTCAGGGAATCCCAGTCCACTTCTCGAAGGCTAGTCACCGTTGCTGTCACGCGCGAGCCGGCGATGTCGAAAGCCAAGCGGTCGCCGAGCCGGATGCCGAGCCGCTCAGCGATACCCTGTTCCAGCGAGAATTCCGGCCTCTGGCTCGATGCCCACCACTTTCCCGAGACGATGCGGTTGTCGGGAGGTCGATCCATCCAAGTAAGATTGAACTCCCGCTCCACTTGCCGCTTTAGCTCGGGATCAGTGTAGGCGCTCCCGTCGATGCGCCGATCGTTAATCTGTGTCAGCCGTCCTCGAACGATGGGAAATAGTCGGGGCGGCGCGAGCGCCTTTCCCGCGAAAAAGTGCTCCACACCGCGAACCTGATGCGGCTGAATGTTGACAATGAATCGATTTGGCGCATCGTGCGGTATTCGCTGCTTCCAGCTATTCAAAAGGTCA
>CAZILI010000481.1:0-3070 GCA_964539965.1 uncultured Burkholderiales bacterium
CTGCCACGCTCCAATTGCACGGAGGCGAGGTTGTTCCACGCCACCGCGTTGTTGGGATCCGCGTCGGTCGCCGCGCGAAATGCGGCTTCCGCGCCTGCAGCGTCGCCGAGCGCATAGTTCACGTTACCGAACCCGATGCGCGCCAAACCGTTGTTCGGCCAGCGCCCGATAGCCGCTTGATAGGCGAGCTGCGCGCTGCGGAGTTGTTTCACCTTTTCTAGAGCGATCGCGGCGTCGACATAGGCATGCTCTTCGGCGCTGCGCGGCACGCGGTCGGGAGCCAGCGCCATCATCCCCCAATACTCGCTGCGCTTCCAAGTATGCTCGAAAGTCGACAGCGACAAAACTTGGCGGCGCTGCTTGCCTGAGCGCAAGACGATAGTGCCTTGCGCGCGGTCGTAGCCGACCGCCACGGCATAGTGCCATTGCGGAATCCACGGCAGGGCAAGATTCTGCAGCACGACGACGGGCGTGCCTGCCGCGATCTCGCTGAGCAATGCATCCAGCCGCGGGGCGATGCGATAGGCGAGCAAGCCGTGCTGTCGCGTCGCGGCGAGCAGTTCGAGCTGCAAGCTGCCGCTGCGCACCGGGATAAATAGCTCCGGCTTGAGCGCCTCGGGCGTGGTTGGCTTGCCCGCGGCGTGCAGCGCCGTGGCCAGCGCGGCAGGTCCGCATTGATACTCTTCCTGCGGGAAAAACGGCACCTCGGATAACTCGACCTGCGGCGGCAAGTCGGGGGGTGCAGTCTCACTGAGGCGGCGAGTTTGCGGCGCGGCGCAGGCGCTCAACAGCACCGCAAAAACGACAACGCCCGCTCGGCGGCGGGCGTTTGCGATCGACTGCTGCAATCCTGTTACTTGGTCCAGGGGAAGATTTTGGTGAGGCCGAGGAAGTCGGTGATCACCAGCACGACGAACACCACCAATATCACGCCCAGCCAATCGATACCGCCGGCCGGGAGTTGATCGAGCTTGCCCGCCAGCTGGTTCACCTCTTGATCGGTGAGGGCGGCCACGCGCGACTGCGCCAGCGCGGGATCCACGCCCAGGCGCTCCAGTTCGGCGCGCACGTCGGCGCGCTGCAGCAGAGCCTCGACCCGCGCGCGCGCGTCAACCGATTGTTGCGCGAGTTGAGCGGCCTCCGTGCCAATCATGCCCGCGCTCGCCGGCTGCAACGGATAGGTGATGCACAGCACAGACACAACCAACAGGCGGGACATGAAGCGCATGAAATTATTGTTCATCGTTCCTCCGTGAGTGGGTGGTTCGAGCCTCGCACGTTAGCATACCTGCCGCGGCGGGGACAACCGAGAAAACCGATCAAGCGGCGCCGGAGAGTCGCTCGTCGATCAGCTCGATCCAGTGCCGCACCGGGAGACCGGTGCCGCTTTGGATGTGCGCGAGACAACCGATGTTCGCCGTGGCGATTACCTCCGGCGCACCTGACTCCAGCGCCTGCGCTTTGTTGCGCAGCAGCTGTTGCGACAGCGCGGGTTGCAACAGCGAGTACGATCCCGCCGAGCCGCAGCACAGGTGCGCGTCCGGCACCGGCGTCAGATCGAAGCCGGCCAAAGCGAGCAACGGCTCGACCGCGTTTTTGAGTTTCTGCGCGTGCTGCAGTGAGCACGGCGGATGATAGGCGACCTTGATCGGCCGCGCCGGAGGGCGCGCCTTGGCGAAGAGCTTGGTGAGCGCTTGCGCCTCGCTCGCCATGACCTCGCTCAAGTCCTTGGTGTGCTCGGCAACGCGCGCGGCGAGTCCGCCGAAAGTGAGGTCGTGCGCCAACACATGGCCATACTCTTTGACCAGCGTTCCACAGCCGCTCGCCGTCATCACGACGGCCTCGACGTCGCGGTCCAGATGCTGGATCCACACGCTCACGTTACGACGCATTTGCTCTAGCCCTTCGACTTGCGCATTCATGTGATAGTCGAGCGCGCCGCAGCAGCCGACGTCCGGATCGCTGATCAGCGAAATGCCGAGCCGGTCGAGCACGCGCGCCGTCGCCGCGTTGATGTTCGGCGCGAGCGAGGGCTGTACGCATCCGGCGAGGGTGAGCATCTTGCGTCGATGCCGCACCGGCGGCCACTCGCCGGGCACGCGACGCGGCGGCACTTTGTCGCGCAACGTCTTGGGCAGCGCTGCGCGTGCCGACTGCCCAACGCGCAGCAGGCTGCCGAAGAGTTGCTGATTGGACAGCACCGTACGCAAGGTACGGCGTTTCAATTTCTCCAGCGCGCCGCGCCCCACGCGCTTCTCGACGATGCGCCGGCCGATATCGATCAGATTGCCGTACTTTACTCCGGACGGACAAGTCGTCTCGCACGCGCGGCAGGTCAGACAGCGATCCAAGTGCAGTTGCGTCTTCTCGGTGACCGTCGCGCCTTCCAGCACTTGCTTGATGAGATAGATGCGCCCTCGCGGGCTGTCCAGTTCGTCGCCCAACAACTGATACGTTGGACAGGTGGCCAAGCAGAAGCCGCAGTGCACGCACGTGCGCAGGATGGCCTCGGCTTCGACACCATCGGACGTGTCCTTGAATTCGGCGGTGAGATTGGTCTGCACGGAATTGGGGTCCTACAGGCGCTCGTACATGCGGCCGGGATTGAAGATGCCGATCGGGTCGAAGCTGCGCTTGACCCGTTCGTGCAGAGCGGCGAGCCCCGCCTCAAGCGGATGAAAAACGCTGACGCCGGGTGGGGCGGCTCCGCGAAACAGGCTGACGTGGCCGCCTTGCGCTTGCACTTGCGCGCGCAACTCGGTCGGGTCGAGCGAGTCGGCGATCATCCACCGCAGCGCGCCGCTCCATTCGATCACTTGGGTCCCGACCGCGGCCAGCGGCTTCATGGTGGGCGGGCACGACACGCGCCAGGTGGCTGCGCCGGCCTGAAACGCGGCATGTCGCTGCTCCTTGATAGCGTGCCAGAAGGCCGGGCCGTCATCCTGCACTTCACCGCCGAGCTTTGCTCGGGCCGCCTGCACGCCGGGTTGCGCACCGGATAGCCGCAACCAAAGCCGCTCGCC
Organism: uncultured Burkholderiales bacterium; assembly: GCA_964539965.1. GTDB lineage: Bacteria > Pseudomonadota > Gammaproteobacteria > Burkholderiales > JALYOK01 > CAZILI01. The sequence goes on from CAZILI010000481.1 coordinate 3,024, forward strand.
GATGTGGCAGCTCGCCGACAAGGGCAGCGGACTCGCCGCCCAGCGAT
>CAZILI010000482.1:0-1622 GCA_964539965.1 uncultured Burkholderiales bacterium
GTACGCCACGGCCGGCTACGCTGCCTTCTACAAGGCGGGAATCGTCAAGAGCGGCTTCGAGATTCCGCTGCAGATCGCCCACATCGTCGGCAACGCGTTCGGCCCGATCGCATTCGGTATATTCTTGGTCTTCGTGTTCGCGACTTTGTACGACGCGGGCTTCGCCATCACCGACACGTTCATCGGGAGAACCGTCGCCGACGCCGTTGCCAGCACGCCATCGCTCAAGAATAAGCGGCCCTATCGCTTCTACTACTTCGCCGCCGTGCTGGTGGTCATCGCCTTCGGCTTCTTCACGGTGACCGTGAGCAAACCGTTCGACTTATGGCGCTATGTCGCCACCGCTGCGGTGCTATTGCGCGGCTTCTGTGCGAATCAGATCTTGTACATGAACTCGAAGCATTTGCCCGATCCGTTTAAGCCCAAGATGGTGACCAAGTTGATTCTGTGGTTCACGTTTTTGTCGGGTATCGCGGTGTTCATCATGGGCGTGTACGGCGAAATGTACAATAAGTAGCTCATAGGTTCTTCGGTTGCGCAGCGGGCCCGAAACGGGCCCGCTGCCGCTTCGCGCGAAATGAGAGTCGCAGGTACGCACTACCGTTCGATCTGGTTGGCGGCAGACGGGTCGGTCGAAGTGATCGACCAAACCAGATTGCCGCACGCTTTTCACACCCGGCGGCTAACGAGCCTGGATGAGGCGGCGCACGCGATCAAGCACATGATCGTGCGCGGCGCGCCGCTGATCGGCGCCGCGGCGGCGTACGGTGTGGCGCTGGCGATGCGTGAGGACGCGAGCGATGCGGCGCTTGTTCGCGCGCATGAGGTGTTGCTGGCGACGCGGCCCACCGCGGTCAACCTGCGATGGGCGCTGCAAACGATGCGCGAGCGACTCGAAGCCGCGGCACCGGCGCAGCGCGCGCAGGCCGCGTTCGCGCGCGCGGCCGAGATCTGCGACGAAGATGTCGCGCTCAATCGCGCTATCGGCGAGCACGGCTTGAATCTGCTTCGCGAGCGTTGGCAGGCAAAGGGTGGACGCGGGCGGCTGAACGTGATGACCCATTGCAACGCCGGTTGGCTTGCGACGGTGGATTGGGGCACCGCGCTGGCGCCGATCTATCTGGCGCACGGTGCCGGCCTGCCGATCCATGTGTGGGTGAGCGAGACGCGGCCGCGCAATCAAGGCGCGGCGCTGACCGCTTGGGAGCTTAAGCAGCACGGCGTGCCGTATACGCTGGTGGTCGACAATGCGGCGGGGCTGATCATGAGCCGCCGGCAGGTCGATGTGTGCATCGTCGGCACCGATCGCGTCACGGCGGGCGCTGAGGTGTGCAACAAGATCGGGACTTATCTGAAGGCGCTCGCCGCGCACGATAACGGCGTGCCGTTCTATGTCGCTGCGCCGAGCCCGAGCATCGACTGGTCGTCGCGCGCGCCGCCGACATTCCGATCGAAGAGCGCGCCGCGCGGGAAGTCACCCACATGACGGGGCGGGCCGACGACGGCACGCTCGGCGAGCTCGCCCTGGCTGCGGCGGATACGCCGGTCGCCAATCCCGGCTTCGACGTCACGCCGGCGCGCCTGGTGAGCGCGCTGATCACCGAACGCGGCGTGTGCCCGGC
>CAZILI010000482.1:1632-3068 GCA_964539965.1 uncultured Burkholderiales bacterium
CACCTACCTGAAGGCGCTGGCGGCGAAGGACAACGGCGTGCCGTTCTATGTCGGCCTGCCGCACAGCACGATCGACTGGACGCTCGACGATGGCATGAAGATCCCGATCGAGGAGCGCGAGGCCGAGGAAGTGACGGAGATCGCCGGGCGCGCGCCCGACGGCACGATTACGCGCGTTCGCGTGCCGCCGCTCGGCAGCGCCGCCGCGAATTACGGCTTCGACGTGACCCCGGCGCGGCTCGTGTCGGCGCTCATCACCGAGCGCGGCGTGTGCCCGGCCACGCGCGAGGGGCTGTCGGACCTGTTCCCGGAGCGCGCGCTCGCCGCGCGTGAACCGGCAGTAAGCCCATGAACGAGCAGCGGCTGCGCAAGCGCATCATCGAGACCTGCGTGCAGATGAATGCGATCGGTTTGAATCGCGGCACATCGGGCAACTTGAGCGTGCGCTTCGGCGAGGGATTTCTCATCACACCGTCGGGGCTCGCCTACCAGGAGACCTACCCGGTCGACATCGTGTTCATGGACTTTGCCGGCGCCAGCAAGGGCCGGCGCCGGCCCTCCAGCGAGTGGCGTTTTCATCGCGACATTCTGGCGGCGCGTCCCGACGTGTCGGTGGTGCTGCACACGCACTCCACCTTCGCCACGACGTTGGCCTGCCTCGGGCTCGAGGTGCCGGCGTTTCACTACATGATCGCCGTGACCGGAGGCAAGACGATACGCTGCGCGCCGTATGCCACGTTCGGCTCGCAGGAGTTGTCCGACGGCGCTGTCATCGCGCTGCACGGTTCGCGCGCTTGCCTGCTCGCTAATCACGGCATGATCGTTTTGGCCGACACGCTGAAGGACACGCTCGCGCTCGCCGTTGAGGTTGAGGCGCTGTGCGAGCAGTATTGGCGCGCGCTACAGCTGGGTGCGCCACAGCTTTTATCCGACGAGGAGATGGAGCGGGTGTTGGAGAAGTTCAAGCAGTACGGCGCGAAGGCGCAAGCCGCCGGCGGGCGCGAGCGCGCGCCGGCTCAGCCGGTTTCGGTGGAGAATTAAGAAACCTCTGATTTATTCCTCCATGAGCCGCGTTTCCGACGAAATGGTCGTAGCTGCTAGGCGGGGCGCTGGAGCACGGAGCAGGGGCCCCAGCCTCGCTGGGGATGCGACCGCGAAAGCGCACAGCGCACGCGATGTAGCCGCGCCCTCTGGCCCGCTGCCGGGTCGCATCCATCGGCAAGCCGATGGAGTCCTGCTCCGCCGTCCGCGTGCCGCCGCACCGAATATTGAACATATTCGCAAGGCGCGCAACAACGCAGATGCGGTCATTTCGTGGAAACCCGCATGGGACGGCGCTTTTGCGCGCGCCTGGCTGTGTTGCGAGGCTTGGCCATATGTTCAATATGCCCTTCGCCTCGCGCCTCGCCATGCATCGCGCGAAAGCGCCGTCGCGG
>CAZILI010000483.1:0-3062 GCA_964539965.1 uncultured Burkholderiales bacterium
CAACCGCGAGCGCGGCACCACCATCTTGCTGGTGGAGCAGAACGCCAACATGGCTTTGTCGGTGGCCGACCGCGGCTACGTGCTCGAGACCGGTAGTCTCACGGTCGAGGGCACGCCGCGGCAGCTGCTGGGTAACGAGCAAGTGCGCGCTGCCTATCTGGGCGGGCACGCGGCGTGAGTCGGCTGCTTCGCGCTATTCTCGCGCACGCTTTTCCCGGCCGTTTTGCCGGGGCGGGAATCGTGCTCGTCGCCTATCTCGCCCTCGGCCTGCTGTCACGATTGGCACTGCTCGCCGTGAACGGCGAGGCGGCGCTGTGGGCGCCGTGGCGCTTGCTGCCGATAGTCGGTGTGGGGATGCTGTACGACTTTGCGGTTGGCGCGTGCTGGATGTTGCCCTTCGCGCTGCTGTGCTGGGGGTGGCCCGAGCGGCACGCACCGCGGCTATTCCGGGCCGTCGCGGCTGTATTGGCGGCGGGCGCGCTCTGCGTGTTCGCCTTTGTGGCGGTCGCCGAATTCGTCTTCTGGAACGAGTTTGCATCGCGCTTTAATTTCATCGCGGTCGACTATCTCATCTACAGCCACGAAGTACTCGGCAACATCCGCGAGTCCTACAACCTGCCGGCGCTCCTTGCGGGCGTTGCGGCGCTTTCGCTCGCGATGCTCGCCTCGGCATGGCCTGCGTTGCGTCGCAGCGCGCGAGCGGGGCCGCTCGGCCTTGGGCGGCGCAGCGCAGCCGTTCTCTGCTTCGCTTTGCTAGCGGTGTCCTCCGTCGCCGGCGTGGACACACAGCTGAAGGAGTTCACGGGCCGCGATCAGGCGTCACAGCTTGCGGGCAACGGTCAGTGGGAGTTCTTTCATGCCCTGCGCAACAACGAAATCGACTACCACCGCTTCTACGCCGAGCTGCCGCAGCGCGAGATCGAGCGCACCTTACGGGCGGAGTTTCCCGACACGCCGAGCGTGCACCACAGCGCGGCCGGCATACTGGCGGTGGAACGCGACGTCTCGCCGGCCGCACCCGCGCGGCCACTCAATGTCGTGCTGATATCGGTAGAAAGCTTCGGCGCCGAATTCATCGCTTCGCTCGGCGGCAAGGCAGGATTGACGCCCAATTTCGAGCGCCTGGCCGGGCAAGGCTTGTTCTTTACTCACGTCTACGCCACCGGCACCCGCACGGTGCGCGGTCTCGAGGCGCTCACCTTGTCGATCCCACCGACGCCGGGGCAAGCGATCCCGGTGCGGCCGCGCTGCGATCATTTGTTTTCTCTCGGCGGTGTGTTCAAGGCAAGCGGCTACGAGCCGTTGTATCTGTACGGCGGCTACAGCTACTTTGACAACATGCGCGCCTTCTTCGAGGGCAACGGCTACACGGTAGCCGACCGCACCGCCATTCCGAGCGGGCGCATCACACACGAGAACGTATGGGGGGTGGCGGACGAGGACCTCTTCGGCTACGCGCTCGACCAGCTCGACCAGCGCTTTGCGCGCGGCCAGCGCTTCTTCGCGCATATCATGACCACATCGAACCACCGGCCGTTCACCTACCCGCAAGGCCGCGTCGACCTGCCGTCACACAGTGGACGCGACGGGGCGGTGAAGTACACCGACTACGCCATCGGCAAATTTATCGACGACCGCGCCGTAAGGGCTGGTTCGACGACACCGTTTTCGTCATCGTGGCGGACCACACTTCGATCGCGCGTGGCGCGACCGAGCTGACGCTCGACAAGTATCACATCCCGTTGCTCATCTACGCGCCGAAGCACGTCGCGCCCCGCCGCGTCGACACGGTCGCCTCCCAGATCGATGTGGCGCCGACGCTATTGGGCTTGCTCAAGTTTCACTACCACTCGAAGTTCTTCGGCCACGACGTGCTCGCGGAAGGGCAAGACGATCCGCACGTGTTTCTTTCCAACTATCAAACGGTCGGTTTCGTCGACGGAGACGTGCTGGTCGAGCTGAAGCCGCGGCGGCGCGTGCAGCTGTTCCATGCGCACGACGGTACGCCGAAGGCGGCTGACGCACAGAGCGAGGAAGCGTTGCACGAAGCCATCAGCTTCTACCAGGCGGCGGCGCAGGCGTTTCAAAATGGTGCGCTGAGGCAAGGCGCGCTATAGCTTCGTCTGCGCCGCGGAGAGATTTGACATCTGATGCTTGATGTCTTAGCATCAAGCATCATGCGCACCACACTCGATATCGCCGACGACGTGTTGCAAGCCGTGAAAGAACGCGCGCGGCGAGAGAAAAAGACCATCGGGGAGGTCGTCTCCGAGCTTGCCCGCAGCGGCTTGACTGCGCTACCGCAAGCCGCGAGCGAGCGCGCGCCCAAGCCGCTGTACGGGTTTCAGCCCTTCGGCAAGCGCGGGGGAATTGTCAACAACGAATTGATCGATAAGCTGCGCGAAGACGACGCCTATTGATGCGCGCGTTGCTCGACGTAAACGTGCTCATTGCGTTGTTGGACGCCGATCATTCCTCGCACACGCGCGCCACGCAATGGTTCGGCACTCATGCGCCGGCCGGCTGGGCGTCCTGCCCGATCACGCAAACCGGCTGTGTGCGCATCATGTCGCATCCGGGCTACCCGAACGCTCTACCCGTGCGCGCCGTCGTCGAGCGGCTCGAGCACGCCGCCGCCGCCGCGGTGCATGAATTAAGGCCCGACGACGTGAGCCTGCGGGATTCGCGAGTCGCCGATGCCACGCGCATCCATGGCCCACGCCAGCTAACCGATCTCTATCTGCTGGCGCTCGCGGTGAGGCACGGCGGCCGCTTCGTTACCTTCGACAACTCGATCTCTGTGAGCGCAATCAAAGGCGCCGCGAAATCACACCTTTTGGTGTTGTAGTGGGCCGCTACTTGGCGCGGTAGTCGTCGTGGCAAGCCTTACAGGCTTTGCCGGTATTGCCGAACTGCGCCTTCATCGCGCCTTCATCGCCGCCTTTCGCTACGTCGGCGAGCTTGGCGACTTCTTGTTGCATCTTCTCCATCTTCGACTTGAAGTCGTCGAAGTTTTGCCACATTTCGGGCTTGGCCTTGGTTTCACCTTTGTCGGTGCCGGG
>CAZILI010000484.1:0-3046 GCA_964539965.1 uncultured Burkholderiales bacterium
CAGAGCGCTTGCGCTTTGCTGCGGCCGTGGCGGCATTCGGGCAACTGCTGAAAGGAGGTAAGCATCTCGCCGACTTCGCCTACGAAGACGTGCTCGCGCTCGCGCAAGGCGCGCGCGGCGAGGATCCGTTCGGCTACCGCGGCGAGTTCATCGATTTGGTCGCCATGGCGCAGAAGCTCGCCGTCCGCGAAGCGCCGCCGGCGGTGTCCATCCGCTAGCGCACGGTAAACTAGGGGGCCATGACGGCCCCCGTCTCCGATGAAGACTTGATGCTGCGCTATCGTGATGGCGATGCGGCTGCGTTCGAGGAACTCTACCGCCGTCACAAGGGCGGGGTGTATCGATATCTGTTGCGCGGCCTCAACGACCGAGCCGTGGCCGAAGAGCTGTTGCAAGAGGTTTGGCTGTCGCTGATCCGCTCACGCAGCGGCTACGCGGTTCGCGCCAAGTTCACCACCTACCTGTATCACATCGCTCACACCCGCCTCATCGATCATCACCGCCGCCGCCGCAGCGAGCACGAAGTGGACATCGACGAGGCAGCGGGAGCAAGCTTGGAAGATCTCGCGCCTGACCCCAGCGGCGGGCCCGAGCAGATCGTAGCGGCGCGCCAGCAGGCCTTGCGCGTGGTCGACGCGCTGCAGGCGCTGCCGGCGGCGCAGCGCGAGGCTTATCTACTGTTCGAGGAAGCGGGCCTCAACGTCGAAGAGATCGCCGGCGTGACCGGCGTAGATCGGGAGGCCGCCAAGAGCCGCCTGCGCTACGCCTTCAACAAGCTGCGTGCTGCGCTGAAGGGCATATGAGCACCCCACGCGAAGAGCAAGACTTCGAAGCGTTTCTCGAGCGCAACTCGGCCTTGTCGCGGCGCTATCACACCGAGGCGAGCGAGCAGCCGAGCGCGGAGGTTGATGCGGCGATTCTCGCGGCCGCGCGCCGCGAGGTCGGCTCGCGCCCGCAGCCGGTCAAGCGCTGGAGACCGAGCTGGCAAGTGCCCGTCTCGCTGGCCGCTGTGGTCGTGCTGGGCGTCGGCATAGCCCTGCGCGTTGCGCAGCACGAAGAGAAGGTCGCGCAACCGCGGCTTGCCGAGCAGCGCACGGCGGCGCCAAGCTCGGTGGAGCCGGATCGAGGCGTCGCGCAGGAACCGGCGCCGGCCGCGGTTACAGAGGGTGCGACGGACAAGATCGCTGCGGCCGAAGCCGAAAAACGCGCACAGGATGCGGCCCCGCAGCCCGCAGCGGCAGCCGCGCGGCCGGGCGCGGCCGTTTCTTCACCTATCAAGCGCAAGGGCGAGGCCGCCGGCCCGCCCAGCGAGCGCGGCCGACTGGCCGATCGGGCCGCCGAACGTGACGAGGCGCAGCCACACGCTCCGTTGGAGTTAGCGCAGCGCGAGAGCGAGGCCATCGCCGGCGGGAAAATTCGCGCTGCCGAGCCCGCCAGGGCAGAGGCTGCCTCGACAGGAGCAGCGGATGCGAGCGCGCCCGCTGCCGGTGCGCCGGAGGTTTTGCCGCGATCGCGCGCGGATGCCGCGCTCGAAGCCAAGCGCTCGGCCGCTTCTGAGGCGGCAGGCGCAGGGCCGATGCTGTCTGCACCTGCGCCGCCGGCCGCGGCTGCCAAGTCGGTCGAGCCAGCGGATTCCGCGCCGCCGTCCGCGGCCCCGGCTGCGCCGCCGAAAGAGGCCGGCTCTGCCGATGAGCCGGGGCTCGATCAGTGGGTGAAGCGCATCGTCGAGCTGCGCAAGGCCGGGCGCGACAAGGACGCCGATGCCGAAATCCGCAAATTCAAGGCGCGCTATCCGGACTATCGCCTGCCCGCCGGGGCCTATCGTGCCGAATAGGCGAGCGGGGCCGCGCCGCTTGTGCTTGATCTCGTCACCTGGGCACGGAATAATGGTGTGGCGAAACGGGGCGAAGCTCGAGCTTTGCGACGCATCGCAGGCACGCGGCAAGACGATCACCATCTCGACGGAGGGAAATGCAATGGGACTCTTGGACGGCTTGCTAGGACAAGTCTTGGGCAACATCGGCGGTGGGGGTGGGCAAGGTAATTTGCTCGCGAATGCCCTGATGGGATTGCTCAACGGTCAAGGCGGCGGCGGGCTCGGGGGGTTGATCGGGCAGCTACAGCAAAACGGGCTGGGCCAGCAGGTGGCCTCCTGGATAAGCACCGGACAGAACATGCCCGTGTCGGCTGAGCAGATCTTGCAGGCGTTGGGACAGGGCCAAGTCTCACAGATCGCTGCCCAGGCGGGCCTGAATACACAGCAAGCCTCAACGGGACTGGCCCAACTGTTGCCGCAGTTGATCGATCACCTTACCCCCGCCGGCACCCTGCCGCAGGGTAACGACCTCGAGCAGGCACTCGGGGGTTTGAGCAAGCTCTTGACCTAGCGCGGAGTCGGTAAACTGATCCGCGCAAGAAAGGCGATTGCGCGCTGTGCGCGCGCGGCGGTGATGTATGGCCTGCTCGGCGGCATCGGGGTGACGGGGCTCGCGCAAACACCGCAAGACGAGCAGCTGTGGGAGCGCCTGAAGAAGGGCGGCTTGATCCTGCTCATGCGCAACAGCGCGGTCGACGAGGGCGGCGGCGACCCGAAAGGCTACAAAGTCGCCGACTGCGCCACGCAGCTCAATCTCACCGACAAGGGTCGCGCAGAGGCTAAGCGCATCGGCGAGGTTTTTCGCAAGCGCGGCATCACCATCGACAAAGTGCTGTCGAGCCAATTCTGCCGCGCCAAGGAGACCGCCCAACTCGCTTTCGGCAAGCACGAGGTGTGGGAGGCGCTGAACTCCTTCCTCGACAAGCCGCAAAACAAGTACGAGCAGACCCGCCTGCTGCACCAGTATCTGGCGCGCCCGCCGACCGGCAATCTGGTACTGGTCACCCACGGCTACAACATCGTTTCGGCGGTGGGGCTCAACATCGATCCGGGCGATGTGCTGGTCATCACCCCCGCGAGCGCCGGGGGCTATCGCATATTGGGCGAACTATCCCCAAAGAAGCAGTAGATTGAGCATCGCGCTTGCCGAGGGAGTCTCGCGCCGCGAGC
>CAZILI010000485.1:0-3029 GCA_964539965.1 uncultured Burkholderiales bacterium
CCGCGCGCGAGCCGACCGGCACCAGCGCGTGCTTCTTGCGCGGATCGAGCAGAAGAATCTCGCCCGGCGTATGCGGCTCGGCGCGACTTTTCACGTCGACCAGCCCGAGCCGGCCCGCATGCGCGACCACGATGACGAAATACATGTCGGGATAATTGCGCCTATCGTCGTGCAGACTCACCGGCCCGGCGCCTTGTATGGTGAAGCGGTCCAAGCTGAACAGCTTTGCCGGCAGCGCGAGTTTTGCCGCCAGTTGTTGCCGCAAGGCCTCGACAAAGGCGAGCGAGACGTGCTCGCGCAGGGCGTCGAGTTCGCGCGTCTCGTCGAAGGGAAATCCGTCCGGGCACAGCCGGCGCGCGAGTTCGAACAATTCAGCGAACCGCTGCACGTCAAGGTCGACGCGCGCGCCGGTGCGCACCAAAGTGGCCGCCGGCGCGCGGGCCACCCGCGAGCTTTGCGTCTCGCCGCGGTCGGTCACTGCGTGCGCTTGTGTCCTACCACGATCAGAGTCGGCAGGCCGAGATAGCGCACGCCGTCGCGCTCGTGCACGTTCATGCCGAGAAGGTCTTTGCCTTGATCGTCGAGGTAGGTCTTGTGCAGCGCTTGTTTCGCTTCGGCCGGGATAAAGGCCGCTTGCACGAAGTCTTCGACCACGACCTCCCACCAGTACGCGGCGGTGCGCAGCTCGGTGAGCCCGGCTTCGCGCAACAGCCCGGTAAACTCTTCGGGCGGCAGGGCGCGCACGTGCGAGGGGTCGCGCAGGCGTTCGGCACGATTGTAGGCATCGGCCTTGGCCGCCGGCGGCACGGTATCGATTACCATCAGCTTTCCGCCCGGACGGCACACGCGCAGCATCTCCGCCAGCACCGAAGGCGGCTCGAGGAAATGATGGAACGCGTAGCGCGACATGACGAGCGAGAACGCGCCGTCGGCGAACGGCAGGCTGCGCGCGTCGGCAAGGCGCCAATCCACGTTGCTCACGCCCTTTTCGGCCTGCAGCGCGCGCGCCTTGTCCAGCATCGCCGGAGTAAGATCGACGCCCGTGACGCGGCGCGCCACGCCAGCCACCGCGCAGGCGAGCAAACCGGGGCCGCAAGCGACATCGAGCACGTCGTCTTGCGCGCCGACGCCGGAAGTCTCAATGGCAAGCCGAAACGCCGTCTGATGATCGCGGTGCCGCGCGGTGTACGAGTCGACCTGCTTGGTGAACTGATCGAGGATGGCGGCGTTGTGGTCAGCGCGTGGAGACATGGCGTCGGCGATGCAGGAACGGACGGGTACATTAGACAACGGCGGTATGGTGCAGCGCAAGCTGACGGCCCCTCATCGACCGCGCACGATAGGATTACAATCCCCGGGCGTTAGCGCAATCACCACAAAACCAATTCGACACACGGACCGAACAGAGGAGAAGTCATGAGCAGAATGTATGGGGAAAAACATCGCGCGCTGCAAGACCGTTTCGACACCCGGCGCATCGCCGACAAGGTCGAGGCGATCATCATCCAGCCCGAGGTCAGCGACAACGACAAGGCGTTCATCGAGAGCCGCGACATGTTCTGGCTCGCCACCGTCGACCATCAGGGTCGGCCGACCGTATCGTACAAGGGTGGCGACCCCGGCTTCGTCAGGGTGGTCGACTCGAAGACCATCGCCTTTCCGAGCTATGACGGCAACGGCATGTTCTTCTCGATGGGCAACATCGTGGGCAACGGCAAGGTGGGCATGCTGTTCATCGACTTCCAGAAACCGTTCCGCGTGCGCGTGCAGGGAGTGGCGACCATTCAAGACAACGACCCGCTCATGAAGGAGTACAAGGAAGCGCAGTTGATCGTGCGGGTGGGCGTCACCGAGATCTTCCCCAACTGCCCGCGCTATGTGCACCGCTACGAGAAAGCGCAACCGTCGAGGTACGTGCCGCGCGCGCAGTGCGAGACTCCGCTTGCCGGCTGGAAGCGTATCGACATGCTGCAAGAGGACTTGCCGAACTACGACAAGGGTCGCGCCGAGAAAGCCGGTGGGGTTATCACTATCGAAGACTGGTTCGGTAAGGCGGTGCAGGGGGATCCCGAAGCCTAGTACGCGATGGCGCCGCCGACTTCGCCCGGCGCATCGACGCCCGTCTGGGATGTGCCGGTGCGCCTGTTTCACTGGGCGCTGGTGTTGCTCGTGTGCGCGCAGGTCGCCACCGGCTTCACCGGCGGCAATGCCATGTTTTGGCACGAGCGCGGCGGCGTAGCGATCCTCGCGCTAGTGTTGTTTCGCCTGGCGTGGGGCGTGGTGGGCAGCCGTCACGCGCGCTTTCGCGATTTCTTGTACGGCCCGGCCGCAAGCCTCGCCTTCGCGCGCGACCTGCTACTCCGTCGCGCGCAGCCGTACCTCGGCCACAATCCGCTCGGCGGTTGGAACGTGCTGTTGATGCTTATGCTGATTCTGTTGCAAGCCGCGAGCGGTCTATTCGCCAACGACGATATTTTGTCCGAAGGCCCGCTCGCCAAACTCGTGAGCAAGGACACGAGCGATGCCATCACCGGATTTCACGAACTGAACGGCAAAGCCATCATCGCGCTGGTCGCCCTGCATGTCATCGCGGTGCTGTATCATGGGCTCGCCTTGGGCGAGAACTTGATCCGCGCGATGTTCACCGGCCGCAAGCCGATCGCGGCAAACGACTCATCCGCCCCGTTCGTCAGCCCTTGGCGCGCATTGCTGGTGGCTGGGCTCGCGGCGCTGATTGTGTATCTGGTCGTTTCCATTCCCAAATAATCAAAGGAGAAACAACATGAAGCGAAGCAAGCTGTTATTGATCGCCACCCTGTCGCTCACCGGCGCTGCCGTGCTCGCCCAACAGCCTAAGCCGGAGGACGCCATCAAGTATCGCCGCTCGGTGATGAATGTGATCGGCTGGAACTTCGGGCCCATGGCTGCGATGGTCAATGGCGACATTCCGTTCGACAAGGCGATATTCGCGCGCAACGCCGCGCGTGTCGAGGAGATGTCGAAAATGCCGATGGAGGGTTTCCTTCCCG
>CAZILI010000486.1:0-3015 GCA_964539965.1 uncultured Burkholderiales bacterium
CGGCAGCAGCGGATTGTCCGGCCGCAACAGCTTGCCCACGTTGGTGGCGTGGTGGATCGAGGCGTAGAAATCGCTGTAGTCGCCAATGACGGCCGGCACCGCGTGCTCGGCTTGCGCCTGCGGCACCAGGCAGCCGCGCAGCCTGGCCGCCAGCGGCGAGCCGTAGCGCAGCGCGCTCGACAGCGCCGCGCGCAAACTCGACCACGCGCTCGGACCGAGCGCGAAAAGACCATTCAAAGTCGCGCCAGCGCAATGTGCGGCGGCGCGCGCAGCCGGACCGGAGAAGGCGCCCATCGCCTGCGCCGCGCCCAGATCGAGTACTTGATCACCGATCGCCACGCCGCCGCGAAAGGCCTCGCTGCTGCCCTTGCGGCGGAACACGCCGAACGGCAGATTCTGAATCGGGAAATCGCCGCCCGGGTGGTTGGCCGATTCGACCCAACTGGCAAGGCCGAGGTCGTGTGTCGTGTTGAGTTCGGTCGTCATTCGCGTAGTCAGCGCCGAGTCGGATCGAAGTGCTTGGCAAGCCCTTGCCAGCAGCGGTAGTAGTCGCGCTGCAACTGGGTCGACTCGAGCGCCAATTGCGTTGGGCGAATCACGCTGCGCGTCTCGAACATGAACGCCATGGTGTCGACGATGTGCTGCGCCTTAGAGAGATCGGCGTGGCTGGCTCTATCGAAGGTGGCGGCGTCCGGGCCGTGGCCGACCATGCAGTTGTGCAGACTCGCCCCGCCGGGCACGAAGCCTTCGGCTTTCGCGTCATACACGCCGTGTATCAGACCCATGAACTCGCTGGCGATGTTGCGATGAAACCACGGCGGTCGAAACGTGTGCTCGGCCACCAGCCAACGCGGTGGGAAAATGACGAAATCGATGCTGTCCACGCCCGGCGTATCGCTCTGCGACTGCAGCACCAGAAAAATCGACGGATCGGGATGATCGAAGCTGATCGAGCCGAGCGCGTTGAAGCGGCGTAGGTCGTACTTGTAGGGCGCGCCGTTGCCGTGCCAGGCGACCACGTCCAACGGTGAATGATCGATCTCGGCCGCCCACAGGTTACCCATAAACTTCGCGACCAGTTGCGCGCTTGCCTCTCGCTCTTCGTACCAGGCAAGCGGCGTCAAAAAATCGCGCGGATTGGCGAGACAATTCGCGCCGACGGGCCCCAGGTCCGGCAAGCGAAACGGCGCGCCGAAGTTCTCGCACACGTAGCCGCGCGCGGCGCCGTCCAACAGCTCGACCCGAAATCGCACGCCACGCGGAATCACGACGATCTCCTGCGGCTCCGCATCGATCAGGCCGAATTCGGTGGCAAAGCGCACCCTGCCCTGCTGCGGCACGATCAACAGCTCGCCGTCGGCGTCGTAGAAATAGCGCGCCTGCATCGACCGGTTGGCGACGTAGATGTGAATGCCGGCGCCGCTTTGACTGTGCGGATCGCCGCTGCCCGCCATGGTGATCAGGCCGTCGACGAAATCCGTCGGCTCGGTCGGAATCGGCAACGGATTCCACCGCAATTGATTCGGTGGCGCATCGACTCGCTCGAAGCGGTTGGTCAGTTGTCGGTTGTCGATGCGCACGAACGGTCCGTGCAGCGCCGACGGCCGAATGCGATACAGCCAGGCGCGCCGATTCGCCCCGCGCGGGGCGGTAAACGCAGTGCCGGAAAGCTGCTCCGCATACAACCCGTACGGGCAGCGCTGCGGCGAGTTTTGGCCGATCGGCAACGCGCCCGGCAGTGCCTCGGTCGCGAACTCGTTGCCGAAACCGCTTTGATAGGCGGGCGCCGTGGACACGACGGCGTTGCCCGCCGGTACTCGTGACTTGGTTGGTGTTGAGGCTTCCATCAATCGCGCTCCCGATACGGCCTGCCCAACCCGCTATGCTACCGCCTTAGCAGCCTTCGGGCGTAAGTGCTTGGCGCGCAAGGCCCGGGCAAAGGCAAGCGAGACGGCAAAAAATCCCAGGGCGGCGGCCGAAAACAGCCAGCGCGCGCCGGCGTGATCGAGAACGACGGCCCCGAGCGCCACGCCCGCCGACTGGCCGAGAAACAACGCGGTGGCAAACAGCGCCACCCCCATACCGCGCGCCTGCGGGGCCATCTGCGTCGCATGGATTTGCAAGGTGTTGTGCACCATGTACAACCCTGTGCCGGCGATTGCGCAAGCCGGCAGCGACCACTGCCAATGCGGCCCGAGCACGAGCACGAGCAAGGCGGCGCTTGCCACCGGCCCGCCGCGCGTCACCAACCCACGCTCGCCGTAGCGCGCGATGAGCCGCCTGGCCACGAGCGTATAGCCGAAGGCCCCGGCGCCGAACGCCGCGACCACGGCGCCGGCCGCGGTAAGCGACAAGCCGAAGCGGGCGTGCAGGTACGCCGGCACGAATGCGAGCGGTGCGAAGCCGATGACACCCTCGAGAAACGCGATGACTAGGATCGCGCGAGTCCAGCGCGAGCGCAGCACGTCCGCGACTTGGCGCGGCAAGTGCGGTCGTAGCGAGGCGGCCAGGCCCGGCGGGCCGCCGCCGAATCGCGCAAGCTGCCTAAAGACGAACGCACCGACCACGCCGAACACCAGCGCCAACGCGGCGAGCGCCCAGCGCCATCCGACTGTATCTGCGGCGAGGCCCCCCAACAGCTGTCCCGCCACCAAGCCGGTGATGGTGCCGGACAAGAAACGAGCGAGCGTGGCTTGCCGGCGCTCGTAGGGCACCGTATCGCCGATCCACGCAATGGCAAGCGGGATGATCCCTCCGGCGGTGGCGCCCGTCGCGATGCGAAAAGCCACCAGCGTACCCAGATTCGATGCCAAGGCCGCGCCGAGCGAGCCCAAGGTGCAGGTCAAGAGCGCGAAGGCCATGACGCGCAGCTTGCCGTGGCGATCGCCGGCGTACCCGTAGAAGACTTGTAGCAAGCCGTATGCGAGCGCGTAACCCGAGATGACCTGCGCCGCCGCGCCGGTGGAGACGGCGAAGCTCTGCGCGATGCCCGGCAGCATGGCATCACACACCCGC
>CAZILI010000487.1:0-2997 GCA_964539965.1 uncultured Burkholderiales bacterium
CGGCGCAGAAAAACACGAAGCGCTTGGGCTCGGAAAACACCGGCTTGTGGTAGGGGCTCTCCGGGTCGATCCAGAATTCGAGCATGCCGCGCGGAGCGTGAAAGGCGTTCGGGATCACGCCCTCTCGCTCTAGCTCGCGCACGTCGCGCACGTCCACGAACACAGTATTCGGATCGCCGTGCAGTCCGATCGCCTGCGCGATCGGAAGGGTCTCCACCGCAGCGTTCGCTTCGTCTACCAATATCTTGTAACCGCGTTTCATTGGCATTTGTTCCAACCCTCAACACATGAAAAGACGACTGGCGAAGTCCAGCAGGAAATCGGGGCCGACGTAGCGCCAGAAACTGAGCAGCATGAGCCCGAGCAGCACCATGCAGGCGATCGCCCAAACAATGCGCTCGCGCTCGCGGCTCATGTTCAAGCGGCGCCTTCGCTCGCGCGCAAGCGCGCCACCGGCCGCTCATCGATGGGCCAATTGACCAACGCGGCCACGACGCCGAGGGCGACCGCGATGACCCACACGCTATGGTAGGAGCCAGTCGCATCGAACAAGAATCCGCCGAGCCAAGCGCCGAGAAAGCTGCCGACTTGATGACTCAAGAACACGATGCCCGACAGCATGGACAGATACCTGACGCCGAAGATATGCGCGACCATGGCGCTGGTGAGCGGCACAGTGGCGAGCCACAGCAGCCCGATCGCAGCGGCAAACAAGTATGTCGACCAAGGAGAGGCCGGCGCCATCAAGAACAGCACGATAACCAGGCTGCGCAGCAGATAGATCGTCGACAACAGGCGCTTCTTCAGATAGCGACCGCCCAATCGCCCCCATCCGTAGGTGCCGATCACGTTGAAGAAGCCGATCAGCGCAAGCGCGGTCATACCCACATTCGGCGACAAGCCTTGATCGACCAAGAAGGCGGGCAAATGCACGCCGATGAACACCACTTGGAATCCGCACACGAAGTAACCGAGAGTGAGCAAGCGGAAACTGTTATGCGCGAAGGCTTCGCGCAAGGCTTGGCGTATCGACTGTTGTTGCTGTGGAGCGACGGACGCTTCGCCCTCGGTAAGCCCGGCCGCAAGCGGCGCGATCAATAGCGCCATCGCCGCCAAGGTCAACAGCGCGCTACCCCACCCCCAAGTTCCGATCAACGTTTGGCCGAACGGCACCATCACGAACTGGCCGAACGATCCGGCCGCGCCGACCAGCGCCAACGCGCGCGCGCGCTGCGCCGCCTCGAAGGCGCGCCCGACCACGCCGAACACGATGGCGAACGTGGTCCCGCTCAAGCCCAGCCCGATCAGCAACCCCGCCGACAGGCTGAGTCCGAGCGGTGCGGTCGCGAAGCTCATGCACGCTAGGCCGAGCGCGTACAACAGCGCACCGACCAGCAGGACGCGACCCGCGCCATAGCGATCGGCGATCATGCCGGTAAACGGCTGTACCACACCCCAGATGAGGTTTTGCGCGCCGATCGCGAAGGCGAATGCCTGCCGCGACAAACCCAGATCGACCGTCATCGGCTGCAGAAACAAGCCGAAGCCATGGCGTATCCCCATCCCCAGGGTGACCACCAGGCCGGCGCAGACGAGCAGCGTAGTGGGCGAGCGGCTGACCGAAGTCATGCCGGCGCCGCTTCTTCTGCGGCGAAATCCATTTCGACTCGCGCCCCGTTGGGGTCGAAGCAGAACAGCTGCCACGTACGCGACTCGGGCTGGCGGCGCAGATCGTAGCGAATGTTCTGCTCCTTAAGCCGCCTCACCACATCGCTCAAGCCGCTGGCGCTAAAGGCCATGTGATCGAGCACTCCGGCGGGCTCCTTCGGCAGCGGCCGCCCCGCGATGACGTGCAGCAGCGCCTTGTCTCCCGCGTACAGCCAAACGCCCGGGAAGCCGAGATCCGGCCGATAGCCCTCGCTCAGGCCCAACAGATCGACGTAGAAGCGGCGCGTGGCGTCGAGGTCGGCAGTGAGCACCGTAAAGTGATTCATGTCGTGAATGGCCATGACTTGCCGCGAACCTCGAACGACACCGGATTGATCGGCTAACCCTTTATGCTATCACGGTGAGGTGGAAATCGCGTGCTAGTCTTGGCGCTTGAATCGGCTGCGCGCTGGCCTTATCTTTCTGTTGAATCGTCCCTCGCGAGATCGTCATGGCTGCTCATTCGATAGAAGTCAACGCACAGAATTTCGATGCCGAAGTATTGCAACGCTCACATGTCGCGCCCGTCTTGGTCGACTTCTGGGCGCCCTGGTGCGGTCCCTGCCGCTCGCTGACGCCGGTGCTCGAAAAGCTCGCCACCGAGTACGCGGGTAAGTTCGTGCTCGCCAAGCTCAACACCGACGACAATCAGGCGCTGGCGGCCGAGTTCGCGATACGCAGTATTCCGAACGTCAAAGTCGTCGTGAAAGGAGAGATCGTCGACGAGTTCATGGGCGCGCTGCCAGAGTCACAGGTGCGCCGCTTCCTCGAACGCTGGGTGCCGAGCGCCGCCGAAGAGATCCGCCGAAGCGCGCGCACCTTGCTCGATGCCGGCCAGAGCGCGGCCGCGCTGGAGCGGCTCGAACAAGCGCTCGCGCTCGAGCCCAGCAACGCGTTGGCGCTGCTCGATCGGGGCGAGGCGCTCATTCAATTGGAGCGTCTTGACGACGCGCGCGCGACCCTTGAGCGATTACCCCCCGCGCGGCAGGAGGACGATCGCGCCAAGCAGCTGCTGGCGCGCCTGGATTTCGCGCAGCGCGCCGCTGCGGTCGGCGATGCGGCGGAGCTCAAGCGCACGATCGAAACCGACCCCAACGACACACAGGCTCGCCTTCGGCTCGCCGATTGGCACGTCAGCCGGCGCGAATTCGAGCAGGCGCTCGAACTGCTGTTGGAGGTCGTACAGAGAGACCGCAAGGATGGCGCGGACGCCGGGCGCAAGAAGATGATCGAGGTGTTCAGTTTGCTCGGCAACGGCGGCGAGTTGGTCGAGCGCTATCGCCGAAATCT
>CAZILI010000488.1:0-2985 GCA_964539965.1 uncultured Burkholderiales bacterium
GAGGTGATCACCACGATCGGCGGCTGCGCGGCGCGTATGGTGCCCAGTTCCGGCACGGTCATCTGAAAGTCCGACAGCACTTCGAGTAGGTAGGCTTCGAACGGCTCGTCGGTGCGATCGAGTTCGTCGATCAATAGCACCGGGGAGGCGCCGTCCGTCGGGCGCAGGGCTTCGAGCAGCGGGCGCGCGAGCAGAAACCGCTCGGAGAACAAGTCCCGCTCGATGCGCTCGCGCTCAATGCCGCTCGCCTCCGCCAAGCGGATTTCCAGCATCTGGCGCGGATAGTTCCACTCGTAGGCTGCCGAGGCGATGTCCAAGCCCTCGTAGCACTGTAGCCGGATCAGCTTGCGCTCGAGCGCGGCGGCGAGCACCTTGGCGATCTCGGTTTTGCCGACGCCGGACTCACCCTCGAGGAACAACGGGCGTCCCATACGCAGGCTCAAGAACACCGCGGTAGCCAAACCGCGCGGTGCGAGGTAGTGCTCGCGCTCGAGCAGCGCGAGGGTGGCGTCGACATCAGACGGCAGGGCGATGGTCTCAGGCATGGGGCGTAGGAGCTGCGCTACCCTTTGCTAGTAGGGGGGTATAGCCGCTGAGGGCGCTTGTACACTAGGTCTATCCGATGCTACGGAAGAGGGTATGGCAAACTCTCGCATCGGCGCTCAAGCCAAAGCCGCAGTGGTCGCGCGCTTGGCCAACACGCCGACGAGATGGGCGCGGTAGTCGGCATCGGCGTGGATGTCGCGGTTCAACTTGGCCGCGTCGATCTTCACGCTGTCCAGCGCCGCGGGCGAGAAGTTTTTTGTCAGCGCTTGCTCGATCGCCGCCACGCGAAATGCGCTCGCACCCGCGCCGGTCACCGCGCAGCGCACCCCGCTCGCCGTCTCTGCGACGAACACGCCGACGATGGCAAAGCGCGAAGCGGGCTGCTCGAACTTGGCGTATCCGGCCCGCTTGGGCAACGGAAAGGTCACCGAAGTGAGCAACTCGCCCGCTTCGAGTGCGGTCTCGTACAAGCTCTTGAAGAACTGGTCGGCGGCGATCGCGCGCCGATCGGTGTTCACGCTCGCGCCCAGTCCCAGCACGGCAGCCGGGTAGCAGGCCGCAGGATCGCTGTTGGCGAGAGCGCCCCCCAAGGTGCCCACGTTTCGCACTTGGCGGTCGCCGATGCCTTCGGCCAGTCTTGCCAGACAGGGCAGGGCGCGCTGGACCTCTTGCGAGGCGGCGACCTCGGCGTGCGAGGTCATGGCGCCTATGGTGATCGAGTTGGCCTCGAGTTTGATACCGCGCAATTCGGTGATCGCGCTCAAGTCGATCAGATCACCCGGCGCCGACAAGCGCATGCGCAGCGCGGGAATCAAGCTCTGCCCGCCGGCGAGAAAGCGCGCCTCGGTGCCTTTGGCGAAGAGCGCCGCGGCCTCTTGAATGGTCTTGGGACGGTGGTAGGCGAACGGATGCATGTGGTTTCTCCTCCCTAGGCTAAGCGGCCTGGCGGCCGCGTGCCTTCTGCAGCGCGCGCCAAACCGATTGCGGCGTGGCGGGCATGTCGATGTGCTTGATGCCGGCGGCGCCGTGCAAGGCATCGACGATGGCGTTGATGGTGGCCGGCGGGGCGCCGATGGCGCCGGCCTCGCCCGAGCCCTTGATGCCGAGCGAGTTGGTAGTGCACGGCACGTTGTGCCAACTGATTTCGAAGGCGGGGAACTCGTCGGCGCGCGGCAGAGCGTAATCCATGAACGAAGCCGACAGCAACTGGCCGGTGGCATCGTCGTACACGGCGTGCTCGAGCAGCGCTTGCCCGACGCCCTGACCGATGCCCCCGTGCACTTGCCCGGCGAGCAAGTTCGGGTTGATCACGCTGCCGAAGTCGTCCACCGCGGTGTACTTGAGGATTTGAGTTTTGCCGGTATCGGGATCGACCTCGACCTCGACGATGTGGCAGCCGTTTGGGTAGGTCGCCGCCTCCAATACGGTGGACACCGAGACTTCAAGTCCGGGCGCGGCGCCGTTCGGCAGATTTTTCGGATCTTTGGCCGCCGCGGCGACCTCGAACAAAGATAGCGTCTTGTCCGTGCCTGCGACGGTGAACTTGCCGTCGCGATATTCGATATCGGCGGCGGCGACTTCCATCGCATTGCCGGCGATATCTTTGCCCTTGTCGATCACTTGCTGGGCTGCGGTGGTCACCGCTACGCCGCCCGTGGGCGCGAAGCGCGAGCCGCCCGTCATCCCGTCGGGTGTGAGATCGGTATCACCTTGCACCACCTTGATGACGCTCGGATCGATGCCCAGGCGGTCAGATAGCATTTGCAGCTGTGAGGTGACCTGCCCCTGACCGTTGTCCTGCATGCCGACCAGCAAGGTCACGCTGCCTTGCGGGTCGACCTTGAGCACGGCGTTCTCGCCCGGCCCCACTCCGCACCGCTCGATGTAGTAGGCCATGCCGATGCCGCGCAACTTGCCGGCCTTTGCCGAAGCGGCCCGGCGCGCGGGAAAACCCTTCCAATCGGCTTTCGTCATGCATTCTTCCATGATGGCGCCGAAGTCGCCGCTGTCGTACACGTCGTCCAGCGCGGTCTTGTAGGGGATGTCGCTGGGCCGTATGTAATTGCGGCGGCGAATCTCATCGGGCGCTAGCCCCACCTCGCGCGCCGCCACGTCGACCAGCCGCTCGACCAGATAGATCGCCTCGGGCCGGCCGGCACCGCGATAGGCGTCGATCGGCACGGTATTGGTCATGACGCCCTTCACGTTGTCGTAGATGGCGGGAGTGCGATACACACCGGCCAGCATCACCGTGCCGTAGGTCGGGATGAACGGGCCGAAGTTCGACAGATAGGCGCCCAGATTGGCGTAAGTGGTGACGCGCAGCGCGAGAAAGCGCGCCTCCTTGTCGAGCGCCAGCTCGGCGATCGAGTAGTTATCGCGCCCGTGGGTGTCGCTCATGAAGCCTTCGCTGCGCTCGGCGACCCAGCGCACCGGACG
>CAZILI010000489.1:0-2983 GCA_964539965.1 uncultured Burkholderiales bacterium
AAAGACGGCGACCTCATCTTCTTCGGCGCCGACAAGGCCAAAGTCGTCAACGACGCGCTGGGCGCGCTGCGGCTGAAGATCGGCCACGAAAAGGGCTACGCGGAGAAGACATGGCGCCCGCTGTGGGTGCTCGATTTTCCGATGTTCGAGTGGAACGAAGAAGAAAAGCGCTGGGACGCGTTGCATCACCCGTTCACCGCGCCGCAAGCGGGCCACGAGGATTATCTCGACAGCGAGCCCGGCCGCGCCCTATCGCAAGGCTACGACATGGTGCTCAACGGCTGGGAGATCGGCGGCGGATCGGTGCGCATACACCGCGAAGACGTGCAATCGAAAGTGTTCCGCGCGCTCAACCTCGGCGCCGAGGAGGCGAAGCAGAAGTTCGGCTTTCTGCTCGATGCGCTGCAGTACGGCGCGCCGCCGCATGGCGGCATCGCCTTCGGCCTGGATCGCATCGTGACCTTGATGGCGGGCGCCGAATCGATCCGCGACGTGATCGCCTTCCCCAAGACCCAGCGCGGCCAATGCTTGCTCACCCAGGCGCCGAGTGCCGTCGACGACAAGCAACTGCGCGAGCTGCACATCCGCGTGCGCGCGCCGGAGGCGGCCAAGAGTTGACGTCCCTAGGCGCGCTGCAGCACCAGGCCCTTGAGGTATTCCCCCTCGGGGAAATGGATCGCCACCGGGTGGTCCGGCGCCGCTGCGAGCCGCTCGAGAACGTACGCCTCGAGCTGCGCGTCGGCGGCCGCGCCCGCCACGATCTTCTGAAATAGCTCCGCGCTAACCCCACCCGAGCAAGAGAACGTCATCAGCACGCCCTCAGGCGCGAGCAGCTTGAGCGCCAGCAGATTGATGTCCTTGTAGGCGCGTGCCGCTTTTTCGGCGTGCGCCGCGGTCGGCGCGAACTTCGGCGGATCGAGCACGATGAGATCGAACCGCTGGCCGCGGTCGCGCAACTCGCGCAGCGCCTTGAACACGTCCGCCTCGAGCCACTGCGCTCGCTCGGCCGCGAAGCCGTTGCGCGCCGCGTTTTGCGCGCCGAGCGCCAGCGCGCCTGCGGAGCTGTCGATCGAGAGCGTGTCGCCAGCGCCGCCCGCAAGCGCCGCCAAGGTGAAACCGCCGCTGTAGCAGAACGCGTTCAGCACGCTGCGCCCGCGCGCCAGCGCCATCGCGCGCCGGCGGTTGTCGCGCTGATCCAAGTAGAACCCGGTCTTCTGCCCGTGCACGATGTCGACCAGGTAGCGCAGGCCGTGCTCGTGGATTTCGATCGGCGCCAACGGCGCGGCGCCGATTAGCGGCCCGGCCCGCGCCGCCAGTCCTTCGAGTTGGCGCACCTCGACGTCGGAGCGCTCGTACACGCGCGTGCAGCCGGTGAGCGCGGCGAGCGCCCGGGCGATCTCATCGCGCCAGCGCTCCATGCCGGCGCTCAAGATCTGCAGCACCAAGGTATCGGCGTAGCGGTCGACGACGAGTCCGGGTAGATGATCTGATTCGGCGTGCACCAAGCGAGCGGCGTCACTGACGCCGCTTGCGAACAGCGCGTCGCGGCGCGCGAGGGCAGTGCGCAAGCGTGCCGCGAAAAAGTTCTCGTCGATGCGCTCGGATTCGACATAGCTCAGCACCCGCGCGCGAATCTGCGAGGCGGGGCTATACGCTACTTGCGCGAGGAATTCGCCGTGCGCCGACACCAAGGCGAGCGTGTCGCCCGGCTCGGGCCGGCCTTCCACAGTGGCGAGGGCGCCGGAGAAGACCCACGGATGGCGCCGTTTGAGGGATTTCTCTCGTCCGGGTTTGAGTACCAGTCTGGATTTGTTCAAGCGCGCGGGGCGGCAAGATCGAGCACGCCCCGCATTCTACGCGACGCCGCGAATAGGTCGCCCGCTCAGCCGCGCGCCAGGGCGAGAGTCGGCGCCGAGCGCCAGGCGATGCGCGCCGACTCGTTGGGCGTGACGGCGAATTCGCGCGCGGACTCCCCGCGTGGGGAGCGCGACTGCGGCGCGGCGGGATTGGGTCGCGAAACCCGGCAGTTGAGCGTGGTCGCATGGCCGAGCACCGCAGCGCGCGCGCGCAGGCGCAGAGCGTAGTGCTTGATGGTCGCGGCGACGTCAGGCGTGACCTGAAAGCGCGCATCGCGCGCCAACGCTGCGACTTGCTCGGTGCAGGCTTCGATCGAGGAGCGCCCCGAATCGACCACCGCCGCGTAGCGTGAGGGGTCTTCGCGGTCGTGTCGGCCGAACCAAGCGGCGAGCGTGGTACTGACCACGTCGTCGCTGGCGAGCACGAGTTGCAGCGCTTGCTCGGGATCGTCCTCACCCGTACGCGCCGCCAGCCGCTTCACCCGCAGCGCCATGGTGGTGCGCACCCGCACGGTGAGCACGTGCGGCACTTGCGCCAGCAGTTCGGCGACCCCATGCCCGCACAGCAGCACGTTGCCGCGCGCGGGCCCATTGAACCCGGGCTCCGCCCACGCCAAGCGGGAGCCGTCGGCGCGTTGGATGAAGCGCTCGAAGGCCGACTCGTCTTCTGCGGTCGTATCCGCGGCGCCGGGGCCGGCTGAGCCGAGTGCGCCGAGATAGAACACCTCCAAGTTCAATCGCTTGGCCAGCTCATTGGCGATCTCAGCACTAAGCGTTCCCACTTCTTGTGTCATGGCGATGATAGGCATGGCGATCCTCCTCTACTCTTGTCTGGCCAGTAAGTCGCAACTGCGCGCGAGTCGGTTCAATTCCCTAGGTTCCCTAGGCAAAATATCAGCGGGAGTGAGTCGGCGCAGTCGCCGGGGCGGCGCGAGGCGGGCGCCGCTTTGCGGCGGCGGCCTTGACGCAGGAGGTAGCGCTCGAGCTTGACGGTGTAGCGCTGCTCGAGCCAGAGAATGGCGAGTCGGATGAGGGTCTTCATGGTTGCTTCCTCTGGTGGTGAGTTGTTGTCCTTGGGTTCATTATTCCGAACGCCGAATAGGCTGCCTATCAGACCGTAGTCCTAC
>CAZILI010000490.1:0-2972 GCA_964539965.1 uncultured Burkholderiales bacterium
CTGCACGTCGAAGCCGACCGGGAGCGCCCACGACACGTCGTCGTACGGCAGGTTCGGCGTGTCGGTGGGGAAGCTCTGCGGCGTCAGCAGGTCGACCGCGTAGTTGCGGTACGGCTGGTCGAGCCGCACGATGTAGGCGCCGCGCGCGAACTTCCCCTCGGCAAACACCCGGTCCATCGCCTCACGCTCGGCGATGTCGGCCCGTACGAAGGTGAACCCCGGGTTAGGTGTCAGCTGCGCCAGCCGCGCTTCCTTTAGCCGCGGATCGTAGTAGTCATTGAGATTGTCCACGCCCACCACGCTATCCCCGCGCTCGAGCAAACGCTTGACGACGTGCATGCCGATGAATCCGGCCGCGCCGGTGACCAGGAGGTTCACAGTTGGGCTTTCGTGATTCTATGTCCCCACCCTGATGGGAATGGGGGACGACACTCGTTTGGCTGCGCTGCTCGATGCGCCGCGTTGCCACATGAACTGATTGACGCGGGCGACCCTCATTCAGCTATTTTGCCTAGGATTGCGCCAAGCTATCAAGCGACGATTGAATCTTCCGCACCATGTACTGCTAAGCCGCGTGTCAACCAGGATAGTCGAGCTTGTCGGCGGTCAGTACAATCCTTCGCATGCGGCAAGTCTTGCTCGTGAAAACGTCGTCGCTGGGCGACGTGATCCACAACTTCCCGGTCGTGACCGACATCCTGCGGCATTGGCCGGATGCGGCGGTCGACTGGATCGTGGAAGAAGCCTTCGTCGATCTGCCGCGCCTACATCCGGGCGTGCGAGAAGTGATTCCCGTGGCGATCCGCCGCTGGCGGCGCGCTTGGCTCAAGTCGGCCCATCGGCGCGAGCTGCGCGAGTTCGTGGCCCGGCTACGCGCTCGCCGTTACGACGCCGTCATCGACACGCAAGGGCTCATGAAGAGCGCGCTGATTACCCGGCTGGCGCGCGGCGTGCGGGTCGGCTTCGATCGCGGCAGCGCGCGCGAGCGGCTGGCGAGCCGCTTCTATCAGCGCAGGATCGACATCCAACTCGGCATGCACGCGGTCGAGCGCAATCGTCAACTCGCGGCAGCGGCGTTGGGTTACGAGTTGCGCGGCGCAGCCGAATACGGCATCCAGGTGCCCCTCGGCGCGCCGCCCGCTCATGGCGAGCGCCCCTACGCGGTGCTGCTGCAAGCGACCAGCCGGGCCGACAAACGTTGGTCTGAGGCGAACTGGCTGGCGCTCGGCCGCGCCTTGCACGCCCAGGGTCTAGTCTCGCTCATTCCCGGCGGCAGCGAGATCGAGCGCAACCAAGCCCAGGCGTTGGCCGAGCAAGTTCCCGGTGTGCGGGCGCTGCCGGCGATGGAGCTGCGCCAGGTTGCGGCATTGCTCGCGCATGCACAAGCGGTGATCGGTGTCGACACGGGGCTCACGCACCTTGCCTGCGCTTTGGGGCGTCCGGTGGTAGCAATCTACGCGGGCTCCGACCCGTCGCTGACGGGGGTGTACGCGAGCGAGCGGGCCGTCAATCTCGGCGATATCGGGCTGCCGCCCACGCCCGAGGAAGTGATCGCCGCCTTGCGCTCGCTCACCGAAAAGCATGCACCGGCCGACCCGTTGCTGCGGGTGGAGCGCGGCGTTGGATAGGCGATATAGGGGGGTATATCCGTTTTCGCCGCGCCTGGATTAGGCTTGCCGGGTATACGAGGATGAGTATGCCAATTCTGAGCCGGTCGGCGCTGAGCTCCAGCCACTCACCCGCCCGCGCCAAACCGTGAGCGCGCGCCGGCGCTACACGCTTGTCCTGTACCTGCTGCTTCCCTTGCTTTTGCTGCGCCTGGCTTGGCGCGCGATGCGCTCGCCCGCCTATCGTGAGCACTTCGCCGAGCGCTTTGGGCGCTACGACACACCCATCGACCGGCCGGTGATTTGGCTGCACGCCGTGTCGCTGGGTGAGACGCGCGCGGCCGCGCCGCTGGTCAAGCGCTTGCAGGCAGCGTATCCGAGCCACGCGATTCTGCTCACCCACATGACCCCTACCGGCCGGGTCGCCGGGCGCGACCTATTCGGCGATAGCGTCCTGAGTTGCTACTTAGCGTACGACTTTCCGTTCGCGGTGCGCCGTTTCTTGAAGCACTTTCGTCCGCAGCTCGGCCTCATGATGGAAATCGAGATTTGGCCGAATTTGATCCACCTGTGCCGGGATCATGGCGTGCCCGTTGTGGTCGTGAACGGCCGATTGTCGGAGAAGTCGGCTCGCCGCTATGCGCGGCATGCAAAGCTCGCCCGCGAGGCTTTCGGCACGCTTGCCGGCATCGCTGCGCAAAGCGAGCAGGACGGCGCCCGCTTCAAGGCTCTGGGCGCTCGCCGGGTCGAAGTGTGCGGCAATCTCAAGTTCGATCTCAGCATACCTGAGGCCATGCGGGATTTGGGCGCTCGGCTGCGCGAGCGCATCGGCGGCCGGCGTTTCGTATGGATCGCGGCCAGCACTCGCGAGGGGGAGGAGGCGCTGGTGTTGGACGCGCTCGCCGCGGCGCAGCTACCGGAGGCGTTGTTGCTGCTGGTGCCGCGCCATCCCGAGCGATTCGACGAAGTAGAACGGCTCGTCCGGCAGCGGGGCTTCTCCGTGCAGCGTCGCAGCGAGAACGCGCCGGTGGCGGCGGCGACACATGTGCTGCTGGGCGACAGCATGGGCGAGTTGCTCGCTTACTACGGCGCGGCCGACGTGGCCTTCGTAGGCGGCAGCTTGTTACCGCTGGGGGGACAGAATCTGATCGAGGCTTGCGCGCTCGGCAAGCCCGTGCTGATCGGGCCGCACACCTACAACTTCGAGGAAGCGACCCGGCTGGCGCTCGCCGCCGGCGCCGCCGAGCGAGTCGCCGACGCGCAAGCGCTGGGCATAGCCGTGGCCGCGCTTGCCGGCGATTCGGCCAAGCGCGCGCGCATGGGTGAGGCCGCGCTTAGCTTTGCTTGCGCTACGCGCGGGGCTTT
>CAZILI010000491.1:0-2682 GCA_964539965.1 uncultured Burkholderiales bacterium
CTCGCGCGGCAGCGGGATGCGCGGATTGGGAATGCTCCGGAGCGCGCGCACGCCGGCGATCGGATCGGCCGTGAGCGCTTCCGCGCTCGTGCTCGGATCGGCGATGCGGTGCACGAAGGAGGTGTTGGCGCCGTTTTCCAGCAGGCGGCGCACCAAATAGGGCAACAGACGTTCGTGGCTTCCTACCGGCGCATAGACGCGGCAAGCAAGCGCCTCGCCGCGCTGCGTGAACAGCGCCGCATAGAGCGCCTCGGAACTCGAACTGCGCACGGGCCTCCTCCGCATACGCCAATACCGCCGCCACGCTGTGCGCGTTGTGGGTGGCGAATTGGGGATAGAACGCCGGCCCGGCGGCCAGCATATGGCGCGCGCAAGCGAGATAGGACAGGTCGGTGGCGAGCTTACGCGTAAAGACCGGATAGGCGGCGAGACCTTGCGCCTGCGCGCGCTTCACCTCACTGTCCCAGTACGCGCCCTTCACGAGCCGCACCGGAATCCGCTTGCCGCCAGCGCGCGCCAGCTCCGCCAGCCAGCGCAGCAGCGCGAGAGCGCGCTTTTGGTACGCCTGCACCGCCAGCCCGAGCCCGTCGTAACCGGCGAGTGACTTGTCGGCCAGCACGCGCGCGAACAACTCGAGCGACAGCTCCAAGCGCTCGCTCTCCTCGGCATCGACCGTGAGTCCGATGCCCGCCTCCTTGGCTTGCCGCGCCAGATCCAGCAGCGCGCCCGACAGTTCGCGCACCACACGCTCGCGCTGGCTTTCCTCGTAGCGCGGGTGCAAAGCGGACAGCTTGACCGATACGCTCGGCGCGTCGAGGACCGTCGTCGCCGCCGTGTCGGCTCCCACCGCGGCGATGGCGCGGGCATAGGCGGCTTGATAGCGCTGCGCGTCGGCGTGGTTGAGGGCCGCCTCGCCCAGCATATCGAACGAATGGCGGTTGCGCGCGTTGTCGGCGCTGTGACTGCGCGCCAGCGCCTCTTCGATGGTGCGCCCCATGACGAACTGCTCGGCCATGATGCGCATCGCCTGCATGAGCGCTAAGCGAATCACCTGTTCGCCGCTGCGCGCGATCAGCCGCTTGACGCTGGCGAGCGGGTCAACCGCCGTGTCTTGCCCCAGGGCGATGATGCGCCCGGTCAGCATCAAGCCCCAGGTCGAGGCGTTCACCAACAGAGAATCGCTGCGGCCGAGGTAGCGCTGCCAATCACCGGCAGAGAACTTGTCGCGGATCAGCTTGTCGGCGGTCGCCGCGTCGGGGATGCGCAACAGCGCCTCGGCCAGGCACATGAGCAACACCCCCTCTTGCGAGGAGAGTTTGAACTGCTGCAGGAACGACTCGATGCCCGCACCGGCGCGCTCATCGGCCCGCACCGCCTGCACCAGCCGGGCGGCATCGGCTCGGATGCGCTCGGCGCCGGCATGATCTTCCCCGAGCGCGTCGAGCAAGGCCCCGACCGCCGCCGTTTCGTCGGCTAAATAAGCTGCACGCAGCGCCGCGAGAGATGCCGAATCGGAAGCCATTTGCCGAGCCTCCTGCGCGAGTTGCCCGACCCGGCGGCGAGCCGGGCGGAGCTCCCTATTTACGCGCAATCGAGCTTTCTGCCAAGCGGACGAGGGCGCGTGGCGAGCGAGCGAACGTCAGACGTCTAGATTGCGCACCCCGAGCGCATTGCTCTCGATGAACAAGCGCCGCGCCTCGACCTCTTCGCCCATGAGCGTGGTGAAGATCTCGTCGGCGCCGATGGCGTCTTCGATCTGCACCCTGAGCAGGCGCCGCGTCGTCGGGTCCATGGTCGTCTCCCAAAGCTGCTCGGGATTCATCTCGCCCAGGCCCTTGTAGCGCTGCACCGCCAAGCCGCCTTTCACCTCTTCGAGCAGCCAGTGGACCGCTTGCTTGAATGACTCGACCGGGGTCACGTTGTCGCCGCGCTTGACCCGTGCGCCGGGCCGGATCAGCCCCTGCAACACGTGCGCCGTCTTCTTGATCTGCGCGTAGTCGCCGCTGTCGACGAAGTCTTGATCAAGGTAGGTGCTGTAGGTGTTGCCGTGTATGTTCTTGACGATCGCCAGCCGATAGCTCTCGCGCCGCTCGTCGCGCTCAGGTCGGATGCTGATGACGGCGGCATCGACGGCGGCTTGCAGCGCGTTGCACGAGGCGCTCGCCGCAGCCGCGCTCGACAAGTCGAGGCTCGGCACGGAGAGAGTGGCGTGCAGCACGGCAGGCTCGATCACGCGCGAGAGGCGATCGATCACCGCCTCGGCCAGGAAATAGTCCTGCGCGATATTCTCGAAGGTCTCGCGAGCGAGCGGCGCCTCGCCCTCGCCGGCGACCAATTCGGCGTCGCGCAGCGCTTGCTTGAGCAAGAACTGCTTGAACTCTTGGTCGTCCTTCAGATAGCGCTCGTCGCGCCCGAGCTTGACCTTGTACAGCGGCGGCTGCGCGATATAGATGTGGCCGCGTTCGACCAACTCGGGCATCTGCCGATAGAAGAAGGTGAGCAGCAAGGTGCGGATGTGCGAGCCGTCGACGTCGGCGTCGGTCATCACGATGATGCGGTGATAGCGCAGCTTCTCCGGCGCGTACTCGTCCTTGCCGATGCCGGTGCCCAAAGCGGTGATGAGGGTGGCGATTTCCTGCGAAGAGATCAGCTTGTCGAAGCGCGCGCGCTCGACGTTCAAGA
>CAZILI010000491.1:2692-2958 GCA_964539965.1 uncultured Burkholderiales bacterium
CGCCCTTGTTTGGCCGAGCCGCCGGCCGAGTCGCCTTCCACTAGGTATAGCTCGGACCGCGCCGGGTCGCGCTCCTGGCAGTCGGCCAGCTTGCCCGGCAAGCCCATGCCGTCCAACACGCCCTTGCGCCGTGTCATCTCGCGCGCCTTGCGCGCAGCTTCCCGCGCGCGCGCCGCGTCGTTGATCTTGCTCACGTTGATGCGCGCGTCGGTCGGACTCTCTTGCAAGAACTCGGCGAGCTTGCTCGCCACCACTTCTTGCACCAC
>CAZILI010000492.1:0-2934 GCA_964539965.1 uncultured Burkholderiales bacterium
GCCGGTCCTGGTCGCGATGTTCTGGGCGGCGCTGCATCAGCCGGAGTATGTCGAGCATGCTTTCGGTGAGATCGCTGATACGTTTTGGGAAGCGGCGAGCGCACTCCTCGCCCTGGCGGGTCTTGGGCTGCGCGCGCTATGCGAGCCCTTCGACAGGCGCGGCGCGCAACATGAATGGCGGACGACGGGCGTCTACTCGATCGTTCAGCATCCGGCGGCGATCGCTGAGTATCTCGTCCTGCTCGGATTTTGTTTGCTGGTCCAATCACCGTGGTTGCCGCTCGCCGCGACCCTGCTGTACGGCGGTTTCGCACTGCCCGCCATCTGCGCCCGCGAGCGAGAACTGGCACGCCTACATGGCGCCGAGTATGCGCGCTGGGCGCAGCGTACACCGCGGTTGCTGCCCAAGTTGTCGCTGTGGTCGGTGTCCCGACATGATTTGCCCTCGGCCAAGACCGTGCAGGGGCTGTGGGGGCCCTTGTTGGCGACGGTGAGCGGGTTGACCGCGTTGGAAGCGCTCGGAGATTTTGTCGCGCTCGGCAAAGTCACCATCGAACCTGCGTGGCTGTGCTTCTTTGCCCTAGGCACGGGCGCTGCGCTCGCGCTCGCGGCTTGGCGCTACGGCGAGTCCATTGCCCTGGGCTTCAATCGGTTGCGGTCAAGACGAGCGGGAGTCTTGCTCGCCGTGAGCGCCGTCGCGCTGCTCTTGTGGTTTGCCAATCTTGCCTATCGCGACCTGGCGCACCCCGACGAGGGCCGTTACGCAGAAATTCCACGCGAGATGCTCGCCAGCGGCGACTGGCTCACGCCTCACTTGAACGGCCTCAAGTACTTCGAAAAGCCGCCTTTGCAGTATTGGGCCACTGCGATCGCCTATTCGGCGTTCGGCGAGCACGAATGGGTGGCTCGGCTGTGGACCGCGTTCACCGGCCTGCTCGGCATCCTGGTGGTCTACCTCGCGGGCCGCAAACTCTTCGGCGAGCGGGCCGGTCGCTACACCGCGCTAGTGCTGATCAGCAGCCTCGCATACGTCGTGGCCGGTCATGTGCTGACGCTCGACATGGGATTTACCTTCTTTACCACCCTGGCGCTTTGTTCATTCCTGGTGGCGCAGCGCGACGCCGCGAACTCCCGGGAACGGCTGGTCGCGATGCACGTGGCGTGGCTTGCCTGCGGTTTCGCCGTCCTGAGCAAGGGGTTGGTCGGTGTCCTGCTGCCCGGCATGGCGCTGTGCGCCTATACGCTCGTCAACCGGGATCTAGCTATTTGGCGGCGGCTGTCCGCCGCCAGCGGGGTTCCCTTGATGGCGCTGGTGGCCGCTCCTTGGTTTATCTGGGTCAGCGAAGCAAATCCAGAATTCCCACGCTTCTTCTTCCTCCACGAGCACCTCGAGCGCTTTCTCACTACCGTGCACGGGCGCTATCAGCCTTGGTGGTATTTCGTGCCGATCTTGGCGTTGGGAAGCCTGCCTTGGACCGCGCTATTGTTTGATTCGCTGCGCGCGGCGTGGCGCGCGCCCGGCCCGGCGCCGCAATTCGAGCCGCGCCGATTCTTGCTGATCTGGGCGGTGGTGGGATTTGTGTTCTTCTCACTTTCGAACTCGAAATTGCCCTTGTACATCTTGCCTGTAGTTCCCGCCTTCGCCTTGCTGATAGGGGCGCGGTTGGTCGAGTCCAGTCAATTGCGGCTCGAGCGCGTCATAGGTCAAGCGATTGTGGTGGCGTTGGTGATGATGGTCGTTGGCAGCCAGATACCGCAATTCACGCAGCACTCCGACGACCATGAGTTGCTCCGTGCGTTCGCGGGCTGGATCGTAGTCGCCGGCGTCGTGCTGACTCTGGGAGGTGGGGTCGCGTACATGCTCTGCTCGTCAGAGCGCAAGGATGCGGCACTTACCGTGTTGGGTTTGTGCGGGCTTTTCTCGGCACAAGCCGTGATCTCGGGCTACCAGGAAATGTCACCCTCCCACTCGGCGGCAAGACTCGCGCGCGAACTACGCCCCTACCTGCGGCCCGGGGTGCCGATCTACAGCGTCGGTCTATACGATCAGACGCTTCCGTTCTATCTGCAGCGTACCGTTCGTTTGGTTGCCTATAGAGGCGAGCTGGATCTGGGCTTGGGACAGCAACCCGACGCGTGGACGCCGACTTTGCACGAGTTCGAGACGCGATGGCGCGACGGTGGGTGCGCCCTCGCGGTTATGACCCCTGAAATCTATCGCGCGTTTCGGTCCGCGAACTTGCCCCTACGAACGATCGAGACCACACCGCATATGGTCGCGATTGCGGCGACGCCCTCCTGCGGGTAGAGGTCAGGACGCCCGTTTCGGCAGCACGCCACGCAGCTTCTCGTGCGCTTCGCGCAGTATCTTCTCCGTCGTCGTCCAATCGATGCAGGCGTCGGTGACCGACACGCCGTACTTGAGTTGACCGCGATCGGCCGGGATCGGCTGATTGCCGGCGCTGAGATTGCTCTCCAGCATGACGCCTACGATCGAGCGATTGCCTTCGATGATCTGGTGCACCACGTCGTGCAGGACCAAGGGCTGCAAGTTCGGATCTTTGTTCGAGTTGCCGTGACTGCAGTCGATCATCAGGTTCGCCGCGAGTTTGTGCTTGGCGAGCTCTTGCTCGGCGAGCGCCACGCCGACCGAATCGTAGTTGGGGCGCGCGCCGCCGCGCAGGATCACGTGGCCGTAGCGGTTGCCGCGCGTGCGCGTGAGAGCCGCTTGACCTTCGAGGTTGATGCCAAGAAAGCTGTGCGGCTTGGAGGCGGCGAGTAACGCGTTGATAGCGACTTGCAGGCCGCCGTCGGTGCCGTTCTTGAACCCCACTGGCGTGGACAAGCCGCTCGCAAGCTCGCGGTGCGTCTGTGACTCGGTGGTGCGCGCGCCGATCGCGCTCCAGGCAATGAGATCGGACAGATACTGCGGGC
>CAZILI010000493.1:0-2931 GCA_964539965.1 uncultured Burkholderiales bacterium
CGCCTCGTCCTGCATGGTGTGAACCGTACGGTCGATGTCTTGACCCAGTTCGCTTTTCCACTCGTCCAGCAGCTTGCGGAAATGGCCCAGCTGCTTCTTGTTCATATAGGCTTCGCCCTTTTTCTCTGCGTAAGGGGCGAATTGTTTGGTTGCATTAGGCATAAGACCCTATGATTCGGCCCAAGGCCGGCCGGTAAGAAAAACCTAAAGCATAGCACAAACGCCAGCGCGAATTCCTGACGCTGCTGCGGTTGGAACGGCGAGCCGAACCAGCCCAATTGGACCCGGTCAATCACCGAATGTTCCCACGCGCATTGCCTTGCGCAAGGCCTTCCAATAAAGTAGCCCGCTTGGCGGGATCGAGCCGCTCAATGCGAACCAACGGAGGAGAGAGCATGACCCAACCGGCGCGCGAAAAATACACCAAGCTGGCGATTTGGCTGCACTGGATAATCGGAATCGCTATTCTGGTGCAGCTTGCCTTAGGCCTGTTCATGGTCGACCTGCCGCGCGGCACGCCGGAACGCTCGTACTACTTCAACCTGCATAAGTCCTTGGGAGTCACGATCGCTTTGTTCGTGCTGCTGCGTCTTTGGTGGCGCGCGACGCACACTCCGCCGACTTTGCAGGGCATCATCCCGGACTGGCAGGTCGCCGCGTCCAAGCTAAGCCACTGGGTGCTCTACCTCTGCTTGATCCTGATGCCGGTGTCGGGCTTCATCGCCTCGAGCTACAGCAAGTTCGGCATCAAGGTCTGGGGCTTGTTCGAGATCGCGAGCTGGGGCGAAGATAAAGAACTGCGCGAGGTCTGGATTGAAGTGCACGAGGTCACCATGTACGTCTTGGTGGCCGTGCTGGTGATCCACGTGTTGGCGGCGCTCAAGCACCTGCTGGTCGACAAGGACGGCGTATTCCAGCGCATGACGCCTTAGGTTGATCTTCGGGCCGGCGGCGGAGTCGCCAGCGCCCGAAGCGCACTATTTTTCGGTCGGCACTCCGCGCTTGCGCATCGCCTCGACCACATCAAGCTTGCCGGCCTCGCGCGCCATCTCCAGGGCGGTCTTGCCGCGGTTGTCTGTCAAGGCCCAGTTCGCGCCGGCTGACAGGAGTAGTTCCACCGCCGCGACGTGGCCCCCACCCGCCGCCCACATGAGCGCGGTCAAGTCGTTGTGATAGCGTCGGTCGACTTCCAGGCCCGCCTTGAGCAGCGCGTCGATGACCCCGGCATGACCGTTGCCCGCCGCATACACCATGGCGGTGCGATGCGCGCTCTCTTCCATCAGCATATCGGCCCGCTCGGCGAGCAGCAGCCTCGCGATTTCGGCGTGGCCGTGGAATGCTGCGCTCATCAGCGATGTGACGCCCTCGAGGTTGGCGTAGTTGACGTTGGGCTCGTACTGCAGCAACAGTTTCACCATTTCGATATTGCCCTGGCGCGCGGCGACGTTAAGCGGGGTGTCACCGTCTCGATTTCGCGAGTCGACCGCCGCTCCACGCTCGAGGCTGCGCCTTACCAGATCTACCTGATCGCGGCGTGCAGCCGACAGCAGGGTGGCGTTCACAGGGACGTCGCCGCTCGGTTCCTGCGCATGGATCGAGGACAGCGACAACAGCGCAATCAGATGGATGATTTTCTTCATCGGGTGCCCAGTGGAATCGTGATGCTGCGCCGCAGCGAGCACGCGGCAGAAAAACACAGCGTGCCGCGCGCAGCCCGTGCGATTCTTGCGATAATACCGCGGCGCAAAGTCTCGCCGCGACGCGACGAGATGGCGATAGCGCCCGCTGTGGCGCCAAAAAAAAATAGACCAATTTATGGAGGTAACATGCATCTCTCAATGAAACGCGTGGGACTCGGCGCCGCCGTGTGCTTGGCGCTGACTGCGTCTTCCCTGTGGGCGCAAGAGATCAGCGGCGGCGCAACGACCTCGGCCAAGCCGATGTCGGACAGTTTGGTGCCCGTCGGCAAGGACATGCTGCTGGCATCGGAAAAGGACAGTAAGCATTGGCTGCATCCGAACGGCAACTACGCGCAAACCCGCTTCTACCCTGCTAATCAGATTAACACCGGCAACGTTGCGAAGCTCAAGCCCGCCTTCGTATTCCAGACCGCGGTCATGGAATCGATGGAAACCGCGCCGCTGGTGATCAACGGCGTCATGTTCCTGACCACCTCGTACAACCACGTCTACGCTATCGACGCGACCACGGGTGAGGAGTTCTGGCACTACAAGCACAAGATGGGTCCGATCACTACCTATTGCTGCGGGCCGAACAATCGCGGCGTGGCGGTGTGGGGCGACAAGCTGTACATGGGCACGTTGGACGCCAAGCTGGTCGCGCTCGACGCCAAGACCGGCAAGCTCCTGTGGGAGACGCAGATCGCCGATCCGGAGCTGGGATACAGCGAAACCATGGCACCCACGGTTGCCGACGGCAAGGTGCTCATCGGCACCAACGGTGGCGAGTACGGCATACGCGGATTCGTCAAAGCGTTCGACGCCAACGACGGCAAACTGCTGTGGACCTTCTACACGATTCCGGAAAAAGGCCATGAAGGCGTGTGGAATCCTAAGGACGCGACTGGCCGTGACATGAAGCGCGATGTCGAAGCGGAGAAGAAGATGCTGGCTGAGAAGGGCGGCGACTTCTACAAGACGCTCGGTGGGGGCGTATGGATGACCCCCGCGGTCGACATGGAAACGCGCATGGTGTTTTTCGTGGTCGGCAATCCCTCGCCTGACCTGCACGGCGCGATTCGACCGGGCGATAACCTGTACACCGACTCGATCGTTGCAGTGAGCTTGGACGACGGGTCATACAAGTGGCACTACCAGTACATCGCGCACGACGTATGGGATTTGGACGCTGTGTCGCCCGTGATCCTGACCGAAGCCAAGGACGAGAATGGCAAGATGGTCAAGGTCGCCG
>CAZILI010000494.1:0-2929 GCA_964539965.1 uncultured Burkholderiales bacterium
AACTTCTGAACCGTTTCCTCATCGTCAGCAATCTCGCCGTCGACGATCCGACCGACATCGTCCGCGGCAACGAACGGGTGTTGCGCGCTCGCCTGTCGGATGCGAAGTTCTTCTTCGACCAAGATCGCAAGAAACCGCTTGCCGCGCGCGTACCGCAACTTCGCGATGTGGTCTATCACAACAAGCTCGGCAGTCAACTCGAGCGCGTGCAGCGCATCGAAAAACTCGCCGCCGGCCTCGCTGACCTGCTTGGAGCCGATCGCAAGGCGGTAGAGCGCGCCGCCCACCTGAGCAAGGCCGACCTATTGACCGACATGGTGGGCGAGTTTCCCGAGCTGCAAGGCGTGATGGGCCGCTATTACGCCCTGCATGACGCGGAGGACGAGCAGGTCGCGCTAGCGATCGAACAGCACTACAAGCCGCGCTACGCGGGGGATTCATTGCCGCGCCACGCCGTCGGCCAGTGCGTCGCACTGGCCGACAAGCTCGACACGCTGATCGGCATCTACGGTATCGGCCTGCAACCGACCGGCGACAAGGATCCGTTCGGACTGCGCCGCCACGCGCTCGGCGTGCTGCGCTTGCTCGCCGAGTTGGCGTTGCCGCTCGATCTGCGCGAGCTGCTGGCGCGCGGGGCCGGGCTGTTCCCGCTCGGCGTGCTCGACAGCAACGTCGTCGATGAGTTGCATCCGTTCATGCTCGAGCGCCTGCGCGGTTATCTACGCGAGTCGGGTTACTCCCCGGACGAGATCGACGCGGTGGTGAGCCAGAATCCGAGCCGCATCGATCTGGTGCCGCTGCGGCTGCGCGCCGTGCAAGAGTTCAAGCGCCTGCCGGAGGCGCTCGCGCTCGCCGCCGCCAACAAGCGCATTCAGAACATACTCAAGAAGACCGTCGTTCCCGACGCGGAGCCCGACGCGACGCGGCTGGTCGAGCCCGCAGAGCGCGCGCTGTATGCCGCCGTCAATGAGCTGACGCCGACTGTCAGCGGAGAGCTCAAGTCGGGCCGCTACACGCAGGCGCTGTCTCAACTCGCGAGCCTGCGTGCGAGCGTCGATACGTTCTTCGACAAGGTGATGGTGATGACCGACGACGTGCCGACCAGAAACAATCGGCTCGCCTTGCTATCGAATCTCGCCGCCCTGATGAACCAAGTTGCGGATATTTCCAAGCTTGCGGCACAGTAGAAAGGCGAGGAGTAGAATCTCGTCGGAGATCCACCGCATCGCTTGGTGTGCACCGACAAGGGGAAGTTGGTTTTCCGGATTCTCGAGCTTGCCTACCGCCTAAGCCATCTTTCGCCGCATACGATTGCGCATGAAACTTGTCATCCTAGATCGCGACGGTGTCATCAACTACGACAGCGCGCAATTCATCAAGCGGCCGGACGAGTGGAAGCCGATTCCCGGCTCGCTGGAGGCGATTGCGCGCTTGAACCAAGCGGGGTTTCACGTGGTGGTGGCGACCAATCAGTCCGGTGTTGGGCGCGGGCTGTTCGATATGGCGGCGCTCAACGCCATCAACGAGAAGATGATCGATGCGCTTGCGCAGCGCAGTGCGCGCATCGATGCGATCTTTTATTGCCCGCACGCGGCGGAGATGAATTGCGGCTGCCGCAAGCCCAAAATAGGCATGTTCGAAGAGATCGCCGAGCGCTTCAACGCGACCTTGCAGGGCGTCCCGAGTGTGGGCGACTCGCTGCGCGATCTGCAGGCCTCGGCCGCCGCAGGAGCGCAGCCGATACTGGTGCTCACCGGCAAGGGCGAGAAGACGCGCGATCAAGGGGGCCTTCCCGAGACCACCCAGACGTTCGCCGATCTTGCCCAGGCCGCCAAGCACATCATCGCGCAGGCGACATGATTTGGTTGCGCTCGCTAGTGTTCTTGGCGCTGCAGATTGTCATCACGCCGCTTTTCTTTTTCGCCATGCTGCTGTCCATGCCGTTTGGCCATCGGCCGCTGTATGCGCTGGTCAAGGGCTGGACCGGCACGGTAGTGAGCCTAGCGCGCGCGTTGTGCGGCATAGACTATCGCGTGCTGGGTCGCGAGCACATCCCCGCTCGGCCCAGCATCGTGCTGTCCAAGCATCAATCGGCTTGGGAGACATTTTTCTTTCTGCACTTGTTTCCGACGCAAGTGTGGCTGCTCAAGCGCGAGTTGCTGCGCATTCCGTTCTTCGGCTGGGGCCTCGCTATGCTGCGCCCGATCTCGATCGATCGAGCAGCGCGCTTTTCGGCGCTGAAGCAGCTCGTGAAGGAGGGCCGGGAGCGCCTAGCGAGCGGGCTGTGGGTGGTGATTTTCCCCGAGGGTACGCGCATGCCGCCCGGCCAGGCCGGCGACTATGCGTCGGGCGGCGCCATGCTCGCCACCCATAGCGGCGCGCCGGTGTTGCCGGTCGCGCTAAATTCGGGCGAGTTTTGGAGCAAGCGCGGAATATTGAAGCGGCCGGGCGTCATCACCGTAAGCATCGGCGCGCCCATTGACTCTCGAGGTTTGAAGCCGAACGAACTCAACGATAAGGTCAAGACGTGGATCGAAACCGAAATGAGCCGCATCGCAAATCTACCGAGCTATCGCGGCCGTGCTGCCGGCCACAGCGTGCGACATGAAGCGGGCGAACCTCTATCCTGACGCGACGAGCTACACCATCCACCTCAACGAGGTGGAAGTGGCGTTCGTCCTCAAGCGCAATTCCAAGCGACGCTATGTCGGGTTGCGGGTGGATCATCACGGTCTCACCGTGACTGCGCCGACGCGCTCGAGCGAGCATTTCATTCGCCGCACGCTGGCCGACCATGCGGACTGGATCGTCAAGAAGCTCAAGGACTGGTCACGTTACCGGCAAACGCCGCTCACCTGGCGCGACGGGGACGCGATCCCTTTCTTGGGCGAGAAGCTGCGGCTGACGGTGCTCGTGCATGAGCGCGCCA
>CAZILI010000495.1:0-2923 GCA_964539965.1 uncultured Burkholderiales bacterium
CTAGCCAGTACTTCGCGGTCAGCCCTGAGTAGAAACTGGTGCCGCAAGCGATGATCAGAAGAGAATCGATGCGCTCGAACACCGCTTGCGCATCGGCGCCGAATAGGTCAGGCGCGATGCCTTCGACCCCCTCCAAGGTGTCGGCGACCGCGCGCGGCTGCTCGAAGATCTCCTTCTGCATGAAGTGCCGATACGGACCCAGCTCCGCCACTCCGCTCTGCGCGTTGACGGTGCGCACTTCACGCTGCACTGCTGCACCGTTCTTATCGACGATCGCATACCCCTCGCGGCGGATATCGACCACGTCGCCTTCGTCCAAGTAGATGATCTGGTCGGTCGTGCCGGCCAGCGCCATCGCGTCGGAGGCGAGGAAATTCTCGCCCTTGCCGAGCCCCGCCACCAGCGGGCTGCCGTATCGCGCGCCCACCACGCGGTTCGGCTCGTCCTTGCTGAACACGGCGATGGCGTAAGCGCCGCGCAGGCGCTTGGCCGCCTGCTGCACAGCTTGAAACAAGTCGCCTTGATATAGATGGTCGACCAAATGCGCGATGACTTCGGTGTCGGTCTGGCTTTCGAACCTGTAGCCGCGCGACTTTAGCTCCTCACGTAGCTCGTCGTGATTCTCGATGATGCCGTTGTGCACCAGCGCGATGCGATCGCGCGAAAAATGCGGATGCGCGTTGCTGGTGACCGGCGCGCCGTGGGTCGCCCAGCGCGTGTGTGAGATGCCGACCTTGCCCTCGAGCTTGGAGTCGCGCACCTGCGCGTCGAGGTCGGCCACGCGCGACACGCTGCGCGCGCGCTTCAGCCCGCCGTCGTGCACCGCGACCCCGCAAGAGTCGTAGCCGCGGTACTCCAGGCGACGCAGTCCTTCGATTAGCACTGGAACGACGTTACGCTGCGCAACCGCGCCGATGATTCCACACATGGCATTTCCTTCACAGCACTGAAGTCGATTGGTCGTGCGCGCCTCGCGCCGACGGCGCGCAGGGCTACTTCTTCGCGCCTTTCACCGGCCGCTTCCAGCCGGCTACCGTGATCTGTTTGGCGCGCGATATAGTGAGCTCGCCCGCCGGGGCATCCTTGGTGAGTGTAGTGCCGGCGCCCAGAGTCGCGCCGCGGCCGACCGTGACCGGCGCCACCAGCTGCGTATCCGACCCGATAAACGCGTCGTCTTCGATCACGGTGCGATGCTTGTGGGCGCCGTCGTAGTTGCAGGTGATCGTGCCCGCGCCGATGTTGACGTTGGCGCCAACCGTGGCGTCGCCCACATAGGCGAGGTGATTGGCTTTAGAGCCGAGGCCGATGTCGCTGTTTTTGATCTCGACGAAGTTGCCGACGTGTGCGCCGTCGGCCAGCCTGCTGCCGGGGCGAATACGCGCGTACGGCCCGACGCGGCAATCGGCTCCGATCACCGCATCCTCGATCACACTGTAGGGCGCGACCTGGGTTTGCGCCGCGATGTCGGCGTTCTTCAGCACCGCACCGGCGCCGATCGTCACGTTGTCGCCGAGGCTCACTTTGCCTTCGAACACGCAGTTGACGTCGATGAACACGTCCTTGCCGCAGGTCAGTTCGCCGCGCAAATCGAAACGCTGCGGATCGGCGAAGGTGACACCGGCCTCGAGCAAGGCAGCGGCTTGATTGCTTTGGTGCACGCGCTCCAATTGCGCGAGCTGCGTCTTGCTGTTGACCCCGAGCGTCTCCCATTCGTGCTCGGGTGTCGCGGTCTCGATCGGCACACCTTCCGCCGCGGCCATGGCGATGATGTCGGTCAAGTAGTATTCGCGCTGCGCATTGTCATTAGACAGACGCGACAGCCAGCGCTCGAGCCGCTCGGTCGGCAGCGCCATGATGCCGGTGTTGACTTCGCGAATGGCGCGCTGCTGCGCGTTGGCATCGCGATGCTCGACGATGCCGCTGACTCGACCCCCGCGCTCGCGCACGATACGGCCGTATCCGGTCGGATCGCCGAGTTCGAGCGTGAGCAGCGCGAGCTTGCCGCTCACCGCGATTTCGACCAAACGGCGTAACGTCGCGACTCGCGTCAACGGCACGTCTCCGTAGAGGATGAGGGTCACGCCGTCGTGGTCGAGGTGGGGCACGGCCTGCATCACCGCATGGCCGGTGCCGAGTTGCGGCTCCTGCTTGACCCAAGTCGCGACACACTCACCGAATGCGTTCGGCACGGCGGCGCCGCCATGGCCGAACACGACACACAGCTTGCCCGGGCTGAGCGCTTGCGCGGCTTCGATCACATGCTGCAGAAGGGGTTTGCCCGCCAAGCGATGCAGCACTTTTGGCAGGTTGGAATACATGCGCTTGCCCTGACCTGCGGCAAGTACCACAACGTTGAGCGAGGGCACCGTTTTCCTGGCCTAGCGACGGAAGTGCAGCGGGTTTGAAGTCGCTACTATAGACAAAAAAGGGCGGCTTTTGTGAAGCCGCCCTGCCTTCCGATCGCCGGAAAATCGGGAGTTTAGCGCCTCATTTCTTGCGCAAGCGGCGAATCGCCGCCAATTGCGCCGCCAGCGCCGCCAATTCCGCCTCGACGGTGGCGACCTCTTGCTTGTCTTTGGCGTTGCGCTTGGCCTCTTCGGCGCGACGTTGCGCCTCCAAAGCTTTCGCCTCGTCTAGATCGTGGCCGCGTATAGCGGTGTCGGCCAGCACGGTGACCACCGACGGCTGCACTTCGAGGATGCCGCCGGCGACGAACACCAACTCTTCCTCATCGCGGCCCGGCTGCTTGATGCGCACGCTGCCCGGCTTGATACGCGTGATGAGCGGCGTGTGCCGCGGATAAATGCCCAACTCACCCGCCTCGCCGGGAAGCACGACGAACTCGGCTTCGCCGGAGAAGATCGCTTGTTCGGCGCTGACTACATCGACATGTATGGTAGCGGCCATGATGAATCTCGCTTAT
>CAZILI010000496.1:0-2913 GCA_964539965.1 uncultured Burkholderiales bacterium
TAGGCGAAGTAGTTGATCATCTCCTCCACCCGCACCGCATCGCCAGGCGGCAGGCGTCCGGCCTTGAGCATGCGTCGCACGTTGGCGTAGGCGCCGGTATCGACGTCGATGCTAAAGGTCGATACCGGTTGCTCGGTCACTTGCTTGATCGAATTCTCCTCGACGTGCGCATAACGCTCGCGATCGAGCGGTTGCGAGGCTTCGCGCAAATCCGCCAGCGAAGCCTCTTTATTGCGCATGGCGCGCGCCGCCGGGGCGGCACCGGCGATCTGCCCGAGCATTGCCGGGGCAGCGGGGGGAGCGGCCGTCGCCGCGGACTTGTCGGCCTCGAGCGGACCGCTGGCGGTGGCGAGCTTGCGCTCTTGCAATCTGCCCTCGTCCCCGGATTTGACCGCCTGCTCGTGCTTGGCCACCCCGCCCGAAGTGCAGCCCTGCAGAGCAAGGGCGAGCACGGTGAAGCAAAGTAGGATGCGTCTCATGGTGTCTTCCCCTCCCCCTTAGCGATAGCGCGGCGGATCGGGCACGAACTGGCCCGGGAAGGGAGAGGCGGCGTACGGCTGCCTGGCATGCGCAATGACGCCCTGCGCTAACAGATTCTGGTAGCTGTCGTAGTAGATGGAGACGATCTCGTCGGGCGAGTCGGACGCGCGCTCGAACTCGACGTAACGTACCGGTGCGTGTTCGCTGCGCCCGTGGCCGGTGCCGAGCTTGCTCTCGAGGTCGCGCGATTGTGCCGAACGCCTCTCGGACAGTGCGCCGGCGCCGGCTTGCGGCGCCCGCTTGGCGCTCTCGGCGGGCGCGGAAGCCGGCGGCTCGGCTTCGCCGTGCGAGTACTCGCGCGCTTTGTCTTCGTCCCAGTACGGCTCGACCGCGATCGGCGTCTGCTTGCGGCGAAATAAGGCCACCCCGATCACGCCGACGTCGTCCGGCCGACCCGTGCGCGCGGCGTAGGAGTCCGGCAAATCGGTGAAGTAGAACTGCGCCACCCGATTGACGCTCTTGCGCCAACCTTTGATCTCGCTCGCCTCGTACTGATTGAGCACGTAGCCTCCCTGCGCGTAGGAAGCCGTCTGCCCGGTGATGACATTCACCCCGTCGACCGAGGCAACGGCGAGCAAATCTTCTCCCGACTGATTGCGCAGCGAGATCTGATAGCGGTTGCCGGGGCGCCCCACTACATAGTACTTCCCGTCGTGCTCGTACACTTGCAAGTAGCGGCCTTGATTGCGATCGTACACGGCCACGTCGGCCAAGCGGCCGACCGCCCACGCATTCCAAGCCTGCGCGGACAAAACGAAAAGCAGTAAACTCATCCAGCGTTTCATGTTGTTCTCCTAGAGAAAAGTTCAAGCGAGCCTTACGCCGGTATAAACGCGGGGGCGCGCGCTTGGGGTTAAGACCGTTACTTCTTGTTACATATGCGTATCGTCGTCCTCGGGGCGGGGCTGATCGGCGTCAGCAGCGCGTGGTACCTCGCGCAGGCCGGCCACGAAGTCACGGTCATCGAGCGTCAGCCGGGCGCCGGACTGGAAACCAGCTTCGCCAACGGCGCTCAGATCTCGGCCGGACAGGCCGAGCCATGGGCCAATCCCCACGCCCCTGCCACGATTCTCAAGTGGCTGGGCCGCGAAGACGCACCGCTGTTGTTTCGTCTGCGCGCGGATTGGGAGCAGTGGCGGTGGGGGCTCAAATTTCTGCACGAATGCTTGCCGGCGCGCACGGCGCGCAATACGCGCGCCTGTCTCGCCATGGCGGTCTACAGTCGCGCGCTGCTGAAGGCGCTGCGCGCGGATACCGGTATCGCCTACGATCATCTGTCGAAAGGCATACTGCTCATCTACACCGACACGAAGTCGCTCGATGAAGCGCAGCCCTACGTCGAGAGCATGGCGCGATACGGCTTTCCGCTCTTCAACAAGAGCGTTGCGCAGTGCGTGGAAATCGAGCCCGCGCTGACGAGCGCGAGAAGCTTAGTCGGTGGCGTGTATTCGCCTGAGGACGAGTCGGGCGACGCGCATGCCTTCACGCAAGCGTTGGCGGCGCTGTGTGCCGAGCGCGGTGTGGTCTTCCGTTACGACACCCGCGTAGCGCGCTTGCGCGTGGCAGGTGGGGCCGTGGCGGGGGTCGACCTAGTGGATGCGACCAGCGAAGAATCCACACTCACCGCCGACGCTTACGTACTGGCGCTGGGTTGCTTCAGCGCGCCGCTTGCCAAGGCGGTGGGAGAAGACATTCCGATCTATCCGGTCAAGGGTTATTCGGTCACCGTGCCGCTCGCGCCCTCGCACCGCGCGCCCACGGTGTGCCTCACCGACATGTCGCGCAAGATGGCTTTTTCGCGCCTCGGAGAGCGCATGCGGGTCGCCGGCACGGCAGAACTCAATGGCTATGATCTGAGCATCAACCAGGCACGTTGCAACGCCCTGCTCGACCGATTGTTCGAGCTGTTTCCGCAAGCGGGCGACCGTGCCGGCGCGCAACCTTGGGCGGGCTTGCGCCCGGCGACCCCGGGCAACGTCCCGGTGATCGGCCGCAGCCGCTACGCGAACCTGTACTTCAATACCGGTCACGGCACCCTCGGTTGGACCATGGCGTGCGGCTCGGGCCGCGCCATCGCCGATATCGCGAGCGGCAAACGGCCCGAAATCGAGTTTCCGTTTCGCGGTCTTCGCGCCTGATCGGCGGGGTAGAATGACCCTCACAGGAGAAACCAAGTCCATGCGTTGCACCCGTCCACTCGCCGCAGCGGTATCGCTTATGTTGGCGCACCCCTTGTTCGCCGCCGATCCCGCCACGCCAGCCAGCGCCGTACGCCAAGGCATC
This sequence comes from uncultured Burkholderiales bacterium, assembly GCA_964539965.1. Taxonomy (GTDB): domain Bacteria; phylum Pseudomonadota; class Gammaproteobacteria; order Burkholderiales; family JALYOK01; genus CAZILI01. Next base: position 2,824 of record CAZILI010000496.1, read on the forward strand.
TGGTGGAAGTGGGACATGAGCCGTGACTGGAGTACCCAGCAACGCCGCGCCCGCGGCACCATCCGAACGTTTGCCGACGCCGAGGGCAAG
>CAZILI010000497.1:0-2891 GCA_964539965.1 uncultured Burkholderiales bacterium
CGGGCGCGCGTACAATCCGCGTCTGCTATGGACCTGGCCGAACGCGCGCATCTCGGGGATGGGGGGCGAGCAGGCGGCCTCGGTATTGGCAACAGTTCGGCGCGACGGCATCGAGGCGAGGGGTGGCACCTGGTCAAAAGAAGAAGAAGAAAGCTTCAAGGCCCCGATCCGCGCACAGTACGAAACGCAAGGCCATCCGTACTACGCTAGCGCCCGGCTATGGGACGACGGCGTGATCGATCCGGCGGACACGCGCATGGTGCTGGGCCTAGGCCTAGCCACTGCTATGAACGCGCCGATCGAACCGACACAATTCGGCATCTTCCGCATGTAGGAAAGGCTCATGGAAAACTTCTCGCTGTCGCGCGATGCGCGCCAGGTTCTCACAGTGACATTGACTCGTCCCGACCTCCACAACGCGTTCGACGACGAGACCATCGCCACGCTTACCGTCGCGCTCAAGGAAGTGAACGAAGACCGCAGCGTGCGCGCGATCGTGTTGACGGGCGCAGGGCGGTCGTTCTCCGCGGGCGCGGATCTCAATTGGATGCGGCGCATCGCCGATTACTCCGAGGAAGAGAACTATCACGACGCCATGGCGCTCGCCGAACTCATGTTGACGCTCAACACGCTCAGCAAGCCGACGATCGCGCGCGTCAACGGCTCGGCCTTTGGCGGTGGGGTCGGCTTGGTGGCGTGCTGCGACATCGCCATCGCCAGTGAGGAGGCCCAGTTCGCCCTGTCGGAGGTGCGCTTGGGCCTCATCCCGGCGGTCATCAGCCCGTACGTCATTGCGACGATCGGAGCGAGAATGTCGCGGCGTTACTTTCTCACCGGCGAGCGCTTCAGCGCCGCTCAGGCGCAGCGTATGGGCCTGCTACACGAGGTCGTGTCGGCCGACCGTCTGGATGCGGCGGTGCGCGAAATGACCGATAGCCTGCTGGGCTCGGGCCCGATAGCGCTGCACGAGGCGAAGGACTTGATCGCCTCAGTGAGCAGCCGTCCCGCCACCGACTCGGTCATCGCCGACACGGCGGAGCGTATCGCTCGAGTGCGCGTCTCGGCCGAGGGAAAGGAAGGCCTGGCGGCGTTTTTCGCCAAACGCAAGCCCGCCTGGGCAACGCAAGCCTAGCGTCGCAGCAGCCGCATGTTCAGCAAGGTCCTGATCGCCAATCGCGGCGAGATCGCTTGCCGCGTGATGCGCACTTGCGCACGTATGGGCATCGCGACGGTCGCGGTGTTTTCCGACGCCGACCGCAAGGCGCGTCACGTTTCGCTGGCCGACGAGGCGTGGCATCTGGGCGGTTCGCGCCCGAGCGAGTCCTACCTGCGCATCGAGGCGATCATCGATGCCGCCAAGCAGAGTGGCGCGCAAGCGATTCACCCCGGCTACGGCTTCCTGTCCGAGAACGCCGAGTTCGCGCGCGCTTGCGCGGCCTCGGGCGTGGCGTTCATCGGCCCCACGCCCGAGGCGATCGATCAGATGGGCTCGAAGAGCGCCGCCAAACTGATCATGGAACGCGCCGGCGTGCCGGTAGTGCCGGGCTACCACGGCGCGACACAAGATCCCGATGTGCTTCGCCGCGAGGCTCGCGGCATCGGCTACCCGGTCCTTATCAAGGCGGTCGCCGGCGGCGGCGGGCGCGGCATGCGCGCGGTGCACGACGACGCGGCGTTTCAAGCCCAGCTCGATGCCGCGCAGCGCGAGGCGCAAAGCGCCTTCGGTGACGCCCGCGTGCTGATTGAGCGGCTCGTGCAAGGGCCGCATCACATCGAGTTTCAAGTGTTCGGCGACCGCTTCGGCAACGTGGTTCATCTGTTCGAGCGCGAGTGCTCGATCCAGCGGCGGCACCAGAAGGTCGTGGAAGAGACGCCCTCGCCTTTCCTCGACGAAGCCTTGCGCGCCCGCATGGCCCACGCCGCGGTGGCGGCCGCGCGCGCGATCGACTATGTCGGCGCGGGCACCATCGAGTTCATTGTCGGCGCCGATCGGCAGTTCTTTTTTATGGAGATGAACACGCGCCTGCAGGTCGAACATCCCGTCACCGAGATGACCACCGGGCTCGATCTGGTGGAATGGCAACTGCGCGTCGCGGCGGGCGAGCCGCTGCCGCTGGAGCAAACCGAGATCGACAAGTCCGGGCATGCTATCGAAGTGCGAATATGCGCCGAGGACCCGGACAATGGCTTCCTGCCGGCCGCCGGCAGTATCAAGCAACTGCGCTTCCCGGCGGACGGGCCTGCAGTGCGGGTCGACACGGGTGTGGCGGCGGGCGACGAAATCGGCGTGTTCTACGATTCCATGATCGCCAAGCTCGTCGTACACGCCGACGACCGAGCGCAGGCCATCGAGCGCCTGCGTCGCGCGTTGGGCGAGACGGCAGTGCTGGGACTGCGCACCAACTTGCGCTTGCTGTCGCGCATCGCGACCCATCCGGCATTCGCCGTCGGTGCAATCGATACCGGATTTATCGAAGCGCAGCGCCAAGACCTGCTGAGCGCTTCCGCCGGCGTCGCCGATCACGCGCTGCTTGCCGCCGCCGTGCGTGCCTTGATGGACGCCGAGGAAGACGCCGCGCGCGAGGCTGTGCGCCGCGGCGAGCCGAATTCACCGTGGAATCTGCGCAACGGCTGGCGCCTAAACGGCGAAAGCCATCTAGCGCTGTTGTTTTCCGATCCCCTGAGCGGAAAAACCTATGAACTGGCGGCGAGCGGTGCGCGCGGCGGCTACGCGATACGCCTAGGCGAGCGCGTGGAAGCGGTGCAAGTGCTCAACCGAGACGGCAACCAATTGCGCCTAGTCGTCGGTTCCCAAGCGCTCCGGGTACCGGTGCTGCGCGACGGTTTTCATTTTTGTGTCTTGCTGGCGGGCGAGCGCTACGATTTGTTCG
>CAZILI010000498.1:0-1434 GCA_964539965.1 uncultured Burkholderiales bacterium
GGATGATGTGGATCTGCTTCTTCGTCTCGACGTCCTTCAGCACCGCGCGCGCGGTGTTGAGCACCGCCATCAGCGTGGTCGGCGAGACGATCCATACCCGACGCTGCATGGCGTAGTCGACCAAGTCGGCGTGGTAGGCGTGGATCTCGGCGAACACGGCCTCGGCGGGCACGAACATGACGGCGCCGTCGGAGGTCTCTCCGGCGATGAGATATTTGGCGCTGATGGCGTCGATATGGACACGAATATCGAGCTTGAATTGCTTCGCCGCCGCGCCTTTTTCGCCGCCCGTCAAGCTGGCGTCGAACATGCGGTGATAGTTCTCCAGCGGGAATTTTGCGTCTACCGCCACCACCCCGGTGGGCTCGGGAAGGAACAGCGCGCAGTCGACCCGGTTGCCGTTCGACAGGGTGTACTGCATGCGGTAGGCCTGCGGTGGCAGCATGTTCGCGACCAAACCCTCGAGTTGCACCTCGCCGAAGGCCCCGCGCGATCGCTTGTCGCCCAGAAGCTCTTGCAAACTCACCACATTGCTGGTCAAGCCGTCGATCTTGCGTTGCGCCTCGTCGATGGTGGCCAGCCGCGCCATTACGCTTACAAAGGTCTCGTTGGTCTTCTTGAAGCCGTCGTCCAGCCGCTCGTGCACCGTGCCGCTGATGCGGTCCAGCCGATCTTCCGTCTTCTTGACGAGCGCCTCGATGCTGGTCGTCAACTCGCGGGTAACGTTGGTGAGCGTTGCCTGGATCAAAGTCTGGTCCTCGCGCGCCTGCTCGGCCAGCTTGGACAACGTCTGCGACAGCATGTCGGCGCGCAGCGCGTCTTGCTTTTGCTGTACGGCGGCAGAGAATTGCGCCAACTTGCCGCCCAGCTCTTCCCGGCTGGCGGCGAGATTCTCGCTCTGGGCGAGGCGCAGAGCGTGCGCTGCTTCGCGCGTGAGGGTCATCTCTTGGCTTACGGCAGCACGCAAGCGCTCGAAAGCGTCGAACTGGGCGCCCACCATGCGCTCGCTCTGCTTGGCGAGTCCGTCGCCCAAGTCGACCAGCATCGCGCGATGCGCGGCGCTGATCTGATCTTCGAGCAGTTCGGGCAAGCTGCGGCGCAAGCGCGCGACGCCGAGCGCGGCGAGCAGCGCCGTTACCGCCGCGACGGCCAGCAGGACCACCGCGATGAGCAACCAGAGTTTCGGATCGGACATGGGCGTGCGCAACGAGTATATCCCAGCCTACCCGCAAGAGCCGAGCCGCTGCGCTTGCCAGGGGCGCGGCTTTCATCAACAATGCCAGCACCGCCCAAACAAAGGAGATGCGCGCCATGCTGGATGCACTCGCACCGGATATCGAACTGCCCGCCACCGGCAATCAGGACTTTCGCCTGTCGGCCATGCGCGGCGCGCCGTTGGTGTTGTACTTCTACCCCAAGGACAACACGCCGGGC
>CAZILI010000498.1:1444-2887 GCA_964539965.1 uncultured Burkholderiales bacterium
TGCACCGTCGAGGGCGAGCAGTTTCGCGATCTGCATCCCGAATTCGTGAAGCTGCGCTGCAGCGTATTCGGCGAGTCGCGCGATAGCTTGAAGTCGCACGAGGGCTTCAAGGCCAAGATGCGGTTTCCGTTCGAGCTTCTGTCCGACACGGACGAGACGGCCTGCAAGGCCTTCGACGTCATCAAGATGAAAAATATGTACGGTAAGCAAGTGCGCGGCATCGAGCGCAGCACCTTCGTGATCGACGCGCAAGGCGTGGTGCGCCGGCAATGGCGCGGAGTCAAGGTGCCGGGGCACGCGCAGGAAGTGCTCGATTTCGTGAAGACGCTATAGCCCCCACCGCGTAGACCAAGACCGTGGCACGGCCGACATCAGCCAAGACCAAGCTGTTCGTGCTGGACACCAACGTGCTCATGCACGACCCCACCAGCCTGTTTCACTTCGAGGAGCACGACGTCTACGTGCCCATGCTCACCTTGGAGGAACTCGACAACCATAAGAAGGGCATGTCGGAGGTGGCGCGCAATGCGCGTCAGGCCAGTCGCTTCCTGGACGAGATCGTGAGCCGCGCCGAAGGCGCCATCGACCGCGGCATTGCGCTCAAGACGCGCGGGATCGGCGCCGCGAGCGGGCACTTGTTCTTGCAGACCGAAACGCACGAAGACGCGATGCCGGCCACCCTAGCCGGCGACAAGGCCGACAACCAGATCCTCAACGTGGTGTTGCACCTGCGCAAGCGCCAGCCCAAGCGGCAGGTGATTCTGGTCAGCAAAGACATCAACATGCGCATCAAGGCGCATGCGCTCGGCATCGCCGCCGAAGACTACTTCACCGACAAGGCGCTCGAAGACACCGATCTGCTGTATACCGGGGTGTTGGCGCTGCCGGCGGACTTTTGGGAGCAGCACGGCAAAGACATGCAGTCTTGGCAGGAAGGCGGGCGCAACTACTATCGCGTGCGCGGACCGCTGTGCGCCGACCTGCTGGTCAATCAGTTCGTCTATCAGAGTGGCGAGCGTCAACTGCAAGCGATCGTCAAGGAGCGCGACGGCGGCAGCGCCGTGCTGGAGACCGTGCGCGACTACGCCAGCCCCAAGCACAACGTGTGGGGCATCGTCGCGCGCAACCGGGAGCAGAACTTCGCGCTCAACATCCTCATGAATCCGGAGGTCGATTTCGTGACCTTGCTAGGCCAGGCCGGCACGGGCAAAACGCTGCTCACTCTCGCGGCCGGGCTCACCCAGACCTTGGATCAAAAGCAGTACTCGGAAATTATCATGACGCGCGCCACCGTGCCGCTGGGCGAGGACATTGGCTTCTTGCCCGGCACCGAGGAAGAAAAGATGACGCCCTGGATGGGCGCGCTGGAGGACAATCTCGACGTGCTCAACAAGAGCGACGACGAAGGCGGCGATTGGGGCCGCGCCGCTACGCGCGACTTAA
>CAZILI010000499.1:0-2858 GCA_964539965.1 uncultured Burkholderiales bacterium
AACGTCAATCACGTAGGTTGTTCAGAGGTTCCCTAGAAACTAGATGACATCTCTAGTCTCTAGTTACCCCGCCATCACGACCACGTCTTTATGCGCCTCGCGCCGCGGCGCGCTCGGTGTTTCGTGGCGGCGCAGTCGCCCGAGCAATTCGGCTTCGCGCGCCTTGGCGTGCTCGAGATAGCGGCGCTTCACCGGCCCATAACCCCGGATCTGCTCGGGCACGCTGGCGATCTCGATTGCGATGGCGTGATTGGATGCGTCTAGCGCCGCCAGCACTTCCCGCATGACCCGCTCGTAGTCGGTGATCAATCGGCGCTCGAGCTTGCGCTCCTCGCCATAGCCGAACGGGTCGAGCACGCCGCCGCGCAGGAATTTGAACTTGGCGAGGTAGCGAAATACCGTCAGCATCCAAGGCCCGTAGGCATGCTTTCGCGGCTCTCCGGTGCGCGGATCGGGCTTGGCCAGCAACGGCGGCGCCAAGTGGAACACGAGTTTGTAGTCGCCTTCGAACATCGCCTCAATGCTGCGCCTGAATTCGCTTGAGCTGTGTAGCCGCGCGACCTCGTACTCATCCTTGTACGCCAGAAGTTTGAAGTAACACCGCGCCGCCGCTTCGGTCAATTCGCCATGTCCGGGCAGCCTCGCGGCCTCGGCCGCGCGCACGCGCTCGACGAACTCGCTGTAGCGCGCGGCGTAAGCCGCGTCCTGGTAGGTGACTAAGTACTCGACCCTTCTCGCAATCACCTCGCGCAGGTTGCGCGAGCGATGTTGGTCGGACGGGACGTCCGCCGGCGTGGCAAGCCGCTCCAACGCAGCCCAGTCGTGCGCCGCGCGTCGGCCCCACAGGAAGCTGCGCTTATTGGCCTCCACCGCCGTGCGATTGAGCTCGATCGCCCGCTCGATCGATGCGCCCGCGAGCGGCACGAGTCCCTTCTGGTACGCGTAGCCGAGCATGAAGAGATTGGTAGCAATCGAATCGCCCATCAAGCGGGTGGCCAAGCGCGTCGCATCCAAGAACTCGGCGCGACCCGCACCGACGGCTTCCACGATTTGCCGCTGCATCGCTTCCAGGGGGAACTCGGGATCGCGATAGCGCTCGACATCGCCGGTGGCCGCTTGTGCGGCGAAGCCGCGCACGGCGTCGCTCACGATCGAGTCGGCGCAGTTGATCACGGCGTGGGTCACGCCTTGCTGCATCTTGGCGAGCGACTCCTCGTTGACCGCCACGACGATGTCGCAGCCGAGCACCAAGTCGGCTTCGCCCGCGGCGATCCGCGCTGCGTGCAATTGCTCGGGGTGTCGGGCGATGCGCACGTGCGACCACACCGCACCGCCTTTTTGCGCCAGCCCCGCCATGTCGAGCACGGCGATGCCCTTCTCTTCGATGTGCGCCGCCATGCCGAGCAGCGCGCCGATGGTCACTACGCCGGTGCCGCCCACCCCGGTCACCAAGATACCGTATGGGTCGCGCAGTGCGGGCAGCTTCGGCTCCGGCAGCGCAGGCCATTGCGCCGCCGCCTCGCTCACGGCGCTGCCCGTGCGCAAGCGCCCGCCTTCCACCGTCACGAAACTCGGACAGAAGCCGTTCACGCATGAGTAATCCTTGTTGCAGGAACTCTGATCGATCGCGCGCTTGCGGCCGAACTCGGTATCGATCGCGACCACCGACATGCAGTTCGATTTGTTGCTGCAATCGCCGCAGCCTTCGCACACCGCGGTGTTGATTACAGCGCGCTTGGCCGGATCCGGGTAGCGGCCGCGCTTGCGGCGGCGGCGCTTCTCGGCGGCGCAGGTTTGCTCGTAGATGAGCGCGGACACGCCGGGATACTCGCGCAGCTCGCGCTGCACGCCATCCATTTCGTCTCGATGCCGCACCGGACGCTCGCATCGAAGGTCACTCGCCCCACCGTACTTGAGCGGGTCGTCGCTCACCACGATCACTTTGTGCACGCCCTCGGCGGCGAGCTGCTGAGTGATCTGCGCCACCGAAAGCGTGCCGTCGAGCGGCTGGCCGCCGGTCATCGCCACGGCGTCGTTGTACAGAATCTTGTAGGTGATGGGCGTGCCCGCAGCGACCGCCTGGCGCACCGCCAGCAAGCCGGAATGAAAGTACGTGCCGTCGCCCAGGTTCGCGAACACGTGTCGGGTGCGGGTAAACGGCGCCTGACCGACCCAGGCCACCCCTTCCCCGCCCATTTGGCTAAAGGTCTGTGTGGTGTCGGCGTGTAGCCAAGTCGCCATGTAGTGACAGCCGATGCCTGCGAGCGCGCGGCTGCCTTCCGGCACTCGGGTCGAGGTATTGTGCGGGCAACCAGAGCAGTAATGCGGCACACGCTCGATCGGCGCCGAGCGCGTTGCGAGCGCGTGCTCCTTGGCCTGCAAGAACCCGAGCCGCGCCTTGATCCTGTCGGAAGTGTGGAAGCGCGCGATGCGACTCGCGATCACGCGCGCGATCATGGCGGGCGTCAAGTCGCTCGCCGCGCGCAGCAGCCATTCGTCGTGCGGCAGCGACCACTCGCCCTTCTCGTCGAACTTGCCAATCACGCGCGGGCGCACGTCCTCGCGCCAGTTGTACAGTTCCTCTTTCACCTGATACTCGAGAAACTGGCGCTTTTCTTCCACCACCAAGATCTCTTCCAGGCCTAAGGCGAACTCGCGCACGCCTTCGGCCTCCAGCGGCCACACCATGCCGACCTTGTAGAGCCGAATGCCGATCTCGGCGGCGAGCGCCGCGTCGATGCCCAAGTCGTCGAGCGCCTGCCGCACGTCTAGATACGCCTTGCCGGCGCTGATGATGCCCAGCCGCGGCTTCGGGCTGTCCAGCACCAGACGGTTGAGTCCGTTGACGCGACAATAGG
>CAZILI010000500.1:0-2851 GCA_964539965.1 uncultured Burkholderiales bacterium
CTTGGGTGCTCTGATTGACGAGCGATAGCGGCATGGTGACTGCCGATTCGACGTAGGCCAAATCGGTCTGCTGTCCCGCTTCCCAGGCGATGCCGACCACACTCAAATTGTCGGCGCGCTCGCCGCCGTTCTCCCTGGCCCGCGCGAGGAGCTTGGGCAAGGCGATTGATACCGGCTCGTCGGCGATCGCCGCCTCGATTTCGGCGATGGTGAGCACGCCCCAGAAGCCGTCGCTCGACAACATGAGCACGTCGCCCGGGCGCAGCGCCGTGGGCGGCGACAGCGACACCGTCGGCTCGTGCTCTCCGCCTAGGCAGCTGTAGATGCGATTGCGATCGGGGTGCACCAGCGCCTGATCCTCGCGGATGAGGCCCGCGTCCAACAAACGCTGCACACGCGAATGGTCCTTGGTGCGTTTGAGCAGTCGCCCTTGCCGGAACATGTACAAGCGCGAGTCTCCCACGTGCGCCCAGTTGGCCCACGCCCCCTGCACGATGCACGCCACGCAGGTCGTGCGCGGATACTCCGGCAGCCCGTGCGAGTGCGTATAGTCGGCGATCGCCAGATGCGCCGCAGCGAAGCCCTCACGCAGGAACTGCGCCGCGTCGATTTGCGTCTGCTCGATGCGCTTGAAGCGCTCGAGCAGCAGCCCGACCGCGATCTCGGCCGCCACCTCGCCGCGCGCATGCCCGCCCATGCCGTCGGCCACCACCAGTAACAGCGCATCCTGATGATGCGCATAGGCCACCCGGTCTTGATTGCTCGCGCGGCCGCCGAGCTGGCTGTCTTGGAAGATGTCGATGCGCACTCGAAATGCCTACTTGCTGAGAGAGCTCAAGCGGCGCTTGAGATGATCGATGAGCGAGCCCCTGCCGTCCGCGTCGCCCAGTTGTTCGAGCAATGCCTTCTGCAGCGCGTACACGCTCGGCGGGCGATCGCTCGGCACCAATTGCATGCACCAATCGATGGTGCGCAGCAGTTGCTCGCTGAAGCTCCCTCGCCAAGCATCGACCGCCGGGATCAGCTCGTCCTGCTGTTCGCGTTGGTCGGCGGCTTGCGGCGTGACGCCGGAAAGACAGGTGTATAGGGTCGCGCCCACCGAGTAGATGTCGCTCCAGGGCCCCAACCCCGACATGCCCACATGTTGCTCGGGGGCGGCGAACCCCTTGGTGTACATCGGCACGAGCTGCGGCCGGTCCTGGTTCAAGGTCATGCGCGCGGAGCCGAAGTCGAGCAGCACAGGCGTCGCATCCATGGTGACGTAGATGTTGGCGGGCTTGATGTCCAGATGCAGCAGCTTGTGCGCATGCACTTCGCGGAGCCCGTTCAGCAAGTTGAGGAACAAGCGGCGCAGAAAGGCATCCGTGAAGTGCTGCTGATTGCTGCGGATGTGAAAGTCCAAGGTGCGCCCGCGCATATAGCGCATGACCAGATACACCGTCTCGTTGGCACGAAAGAAATTCTCCACCCGCACGACGTTGGGATGATTGATTTGGGCGAGCGCGCGGCCCTCCTCGAAAAAGCACTTCATGCCGTGGCGGAATGGCGCCAAATTCTCCGCCGAGTTGGCCTGCACTTCGAAGTTCTCGCCGCGCGTCACCATCCCGTTGGGTAGGTACTCCTTGATCGCGACCGGGGTCTCGCGCTCGTCTTCGGCGAGGTAGACGGTGCTGAAGCCCCCGGCGCTCAGTCTGCGCACGATGCGGTAGCGTTCCAGCTGATAACCGTCCGGTAGGGCGAGATCCGGTTGTGAAGCCATTGGAGATTCAAGGTATTATTGATATGGTAAGCCTACATTTTGGCGTTTTTGCCGGCGTTAGAAAAGTTCCACCTGTCGGCCCTGGAGTCGCGCCCGTCATGATCTCGAGTATGACCGGTTTCGCCGTCGCGGCTCGCGAGTTCGAGTACGGGGCGGTCAACGTCGAGCTGAAGTCGGTCAACCATCGCTACCTCGAGATTCAGTTTCGCCTGCCCGAAGAGTTGCGCGCGCTGGAGTCTATGCTGCGCGAAGTGATCACGGGCCAGCTCGGCCGCGGCAAACTCGACTGCCGCGTCGCCTTTGCGCCCAAGCTTGCACTCAAGGGCGCTTCGCTCAACCAGGATTTGTTGCGTCAACTGGCGCTGTACAGCGAGCAAGTCAAGCGCGCGCTACCGGAGGTGCAGCCGATGAACGTGGCCAACGTGCTCAACTATCCCGGTATCCTCGGCGACGAGGCCTGGCCGCTGGAAACGCTCGCCGCCGATGTGCGCGCCTTGCTCGAGGCCGCTTTGCGCGAACTCGGCCTGACCCGCACGCGCGAGGGCGAAAAGCTCGCGACTTTCTTGCTCGAGCGCGTCGCGCGCATGGAAGCGCTGACCCGCGAGGTCGCGCCCAAGGTGCCGGCGCTGGTGGCGGCCTACCAGGAGCGGCTCGCCACTCGCGTCAAGGAAGCCGCCGGCAACCTCGACGACGACCGCCTGCGCCAAGAAGTGGTCTTGTTCGCCGCCAAGATCGACGTCGAGGAAGAGTTATCACGGCTGCTCGCGCACTTGGGTGAAATCCGCGGTGTTCTGCAAAGGGGCGGCCACGTCGGCAAGCGGCTGGATTTTCTCATGCAGGAGCTAAACCGCGAAGCCAATACGCTCGCCTCGAAGTCGGCATCGGCCGAGGTGACCAAGACCTCGGTCGAGCTCAAGGTGCTGATCGAGCAGATGCGCGAGCAGGTGCAAAATATCGAATGATAGTCGGCAATCTCTACATCGTCTCGGCGCCCTCGGGCGCCGGCAAGTCCAGCTTGGTGGCGGCTTTGCTGGCCGAGGACCGCCACGTGCGCTTGTCGATCTCGCACACCACGCGCGCTCCGCGCGCGGG
>CAZILI010000501.1:0-2844 GCA_964539965.1 uncultured Burkholderiales bacterium
ATCGGCCACCGCAACGAGCATAGCTACGGCCACATCATCACCATCGAGGATCCGGTCGAGTACGTGCACGAGCATCGCAACTCGATCATCACGCAGCGCGAGGTCGGCGTCGACACCGAGAACTGGTTTGCCGCGCTGAAGAATACCCTGCGCCAGGCCCCCGACGTGATTCTGATCGGTGAGATCCGTGACCGCGACACCATGGAGTACGCGATCGCCTTCGCCGAAACCGGCCACCTGTGCCTGTCCACCTTGCACGCCAACAGCGCCAACCAGGCGCTCGACCGCATCATCAACTTCTTCCCCGAAGAGCGGCGTCAGCAGCTGCTGATGGATTTGTCGCTCAACTTGAAGGCATTCATCTCGCAGCGCCTCATTCCCAAGAAAGGCAGCAAGGGACGCGTGGCCGCGATCGAAGTGATGATCAATTCGCCCTACATCGCCGACCTCATCTTCAAGGGCGATGTGCACGAGATCAAGAGTGTGATGGCGCGCTCGCGGGAGCTCGGCATGCAGACCTTCGACCAGGCGCTGTTCGACCTGTACGAGGCGGGGCTCATCTCCTACGAAGACGCGCTGCGCAATGCCGACTCGGTCAACGATCTGCGGTTGCGCATCAAGCTCGAAAGCAAGGGCGCCAAGGACGCCGATCGCGCCGCCGGCCTCGAGCATCTCACCATCATCGAGTAACCGAGAAGACTCCTCAAGTCCGTCTTCTGCCCTCAGTCCTCCGGAATAAGTACCCCTAGGCGGATTCGAACCACCGACCACCGCGTTCGAAGCGCGGTGCTCTTCCACTGAGCTATAGGGGCGGGGCCGAGCTAGCCGTGCAGGCGGCTATGTCGTGGGACGCTCGCCAACAAGAACGCCATCTGGTCGGCGAGTATGCTGCGGTTCTTCAAGATGAAGCCCTCGTGCCGGTTGGGCACATACGGGACATACACCAACGGCATGTTGGCCTCTTCCGGCGTGCGGCTGCCCTTGCGATGATTGCAGGCGCGGCACGCGGTGACCAGATTCATCCAATTTTGCCGGCCGCCGCGAGACAGCGGCGTCACGTGCTCCATGGTTAGATCGTCTTCGGGGAATTCGCCGGCGCAGTAGGCGCATACCAAGCGATCGCGCGCGAACAGGGTCCACTTGTTGAGCGTCACCTTTTCGTGGCCCGGCATGAGGCGATGGCGGCCGCGAATCATCACGATACTGCTGGCGATGAGTTCGGAGCGGGTGCTGCCGGAACGGTCGCGCAGCCCTCCATAGAGGGGGAAGCGGTGCTCACCCAGTTCGACGATGACCTTGCCGTTCGCGTAGTAAGAGGCCACCTTTTGCAGCCCGGCCCACCTGATCGGGGTGCCGGCGCTATCTAGCATTAGTATCTGGCTCATGGCGCGAATCCTTCGAGCGCATAAAGTAACCCGAAACCCAATCGGCCGGCAACTCCCATACAATGGCACCCCGATCGATGAGGTTTTGCGCGATGCTTTCCCGGCTCAACGCCGTTGTTGTCTTCATATTGTTAGGACTCGTCTGCCAAGCAAGAGTTGCCTATGCCCAGGATTGCAGCCAGGCGTTCGACTATCGCCAATTTTCGCTTCGACTGCCGGCCAGCTACCGGCCGCTGCCGCCCAGCCGGCTGCAAAACGGCTTGAGCTACGCGTTTCGCGACGACAAGCCGGACGACCAGATCGCCGCGGTCTTGCAGGTGGTCTTCTACGACTTCGCCGACGAACTGGAAGAAGCACAGCCCGCGGCGGTCGAGGCGGCCAAGACCGCATACCTGAACCGGTTTTTGGGCGGGATAGAGAAGCGGCGTGGCGAGTTCAAGAAGAGCGAAGTAATCGACCGCGCGCTGAATCAGGTCGGCTACAAGAAAATCGACTGGAGTGGCAAGGCGTACGGTGCCGACATGGCCGGCGCCTTGTACTCGACGGTGTTTCGCGGCACCGTCGTGTCCATCAGCATCCAAGACTCGGCCGCCCGGCGCGAATCGAGCCTGCGCGAGCTGGAAGCTTGTCTGGCTACGCTTACCCTCACCGGCGAGTGGTAGGCGGCGCGCCTATTCTCCCAGGTAAGCTTCGCGTACTTTGGGATTTGCGAGCAGCGCCGCCGCGCTGTCGTGTAAGGTAATCTGACCGCTGTCCATCACGTAGCCGCGCGAGCTGACTTCAAGCGCAAGTTTCGCGTTCTGCTCCACCAATAGCAAGGTCACGCCCTGGCTCGCAATCTGGCGCACGGTCTCGAAGATCTTCTGCACCATGATCGGCGCGAGTCCCATGCTGGGTTCGTCCAGCAGCAGCAGTTTCGGCCGGCCCATTATGGCGCGGCCGATGGCCAGCATCTGCTGTTCGCCGCCCGACAGTGTGCCCGCGGTTTGGGCCTGACGCTCCTGCAAGCGGGGAAACAGCGCATACACGCGCTCGATGTCGTGTTTGACCGCTGGGGCGTCGTTACGGATGTAGGCGCCCATGCGCAGGTTTTCCTCGACCGTGAGCTGGCCGAACACGCCGCGCCCCTCGGGCACCATGGCAAGCCCGCGGCGCACGATCTCGAAAGACCGCTTCGCCCCGATGTCCTCGCCTTGGTAGCGGATCTTGCCGCTGCTTGCCGCAACCACGCCGCAAATCGCTTTCAGGGTGGTGGTCTTGCCCGCGCCGTTGGCGCCGATCAGCGCGACCAGCTCACCCGCGTTGACCGTCAAGTCGATGCCTTTGACGGCCTTGATGCCCCCGTAGGCGACTTGCAGCTGCGTCAGCTCGAGCAGCGCTGCGCTCACGCGGCCCCGCCGAGATAGGCTTCGAGGACGCGCGGATCGCGCTGCACGTCGCGCGGCAGCCCTTCCGCGAT
>CAZILI010000502.1:0-2840 GCA_964539965.1 uncultured Burkholderiales bacterium
ATGCGCAGTCTGCAGGTCGAGGAGGCTGCGCTTACCGGCGAGTCGGTCCCGGTGGAAAAGCAGCTCGCCGCGGCGGGAGATCAGGCGGCCATAGGCGACCGGACCTGTATGGTCTTTGGCGGGACACTGGTCACCTACGGAACAGGGACCGCGGTGGTCGTCGAGACCGGCGGCAAGACCGAACTAGGCCGTATCTCCACCATGCTCAAGGAGACAACCGATCTGCAGACTCCGCTCACCCGGGCGCTGGCCAAAATCGGCTGGGATATCACCATCGCGATCGTCGTCATCGCGCTTGCGATGCTCGTGCTTGGGACCTGGCGCACCATGGCCGAGACCGAGGTCGAATGGATGCCGGCCTTGCGCGAGACGATCGTCTTCGCCATCGCGCTGGCGGTCGGCGCGATCCCCGAGGGACTGCCGGCGATCGTCACCATCGCGCTGGCGATCGGCGTGCAGCGCATGGCGGCGCGGCATGCCGTGGTGCGCAAGCTCCCGGCCGTGGAGACCCTCGGCTCCACCACTGTCATCTGTTCTGACAAGACCGGGACGCTCACCCGCAATGAGAGATGACCGTGCAGGCGATCTGGACGCCCGCCAGCGGCGCCTTTGCTGTGTCGGGTGTCGGTTACGCGCCCAGGGGCCAGTTGTTGCGCGAGCGAGCGACCATCGGGACAGTGCCAGCGGACGTGGTGGATCTGCTGCTGGCCGGTGCGCTATGTAATGACGCCTCCTTAGCAAACGAGGCGGGACAATGGAAGATTCATGGCGATCCCACCGAGGGCGCGCTCGTCGTCGCCGCAGAGAAGATCGCGCTGGACACAGAGAAAGCCCGGGCGCAGCACAAGCGCCTGGACGTGATTCCGTTCGAGTCGGAAAACCAATTCATGGCCACCCTGCACGCGCAGGAGGACCCGCGCATCCTGCTCAAGGGCGCGCCGGAGGCGATTCTGAAGCGTTGCAGCGCGATGGCGGGCGGCGCTGCGTTCGACGCAGCCGCCGTGCTGCGCGAGGTCGAAGCGTCCGCTGCCCAGGGGATGCGCATCCTGGCATTCGCCGCCAAGCCTGCGCCCGGGCGGACCGGCGTCGAGATGCAAGACACTCAAACCGGGTTCACGCTGCTCGGGCTCCAGGGCATGATCGAC
Source organism: uncultured Burkholderiales bacterium (assembly GCA_964539965.1). Lineage (GTDB taxonomy): Bacteria > Pseudomonadota > Gammaproteobacteria > Burkholderiales > JALYOK01 > CAZILI01. The sequence continues at coordinate 1,146 of CAZILI010000502.1, forward strand.
CCACCGCGCCCCGAGGCAATCGCGGCGATCGGACTCTGTCATCAGGCTAGGATCACGGTAAAGATGATCACCGGCGACCACCAGGCAACGGCACAGGCGATCGCGGAGCAGCTCGACGTCCTTCCCAGGGATCTTGCGGCGCCCAAGGCGATCGCTGGGGTCCAACTCGCCCAGATGTCAGAGGCGCAACTACGCGCTGCGGCGGGCGCGTGCAACGTGTTCGCGCGCGTCGCGCCGGAGCACAAGCTCGGCCTCGTGCGTGCGCTCCAGAGCCGCAACGAAGTGGTCGCGATGACCGGCGACGGTGTCAACGACGCGCCCGCGCTCAAGCAGGCGGACATCGGTGTCGCAATGGGTATCACTGGGACCAGCGTTGCCAAGGAGGCGGCGGCGATCGTGCTGGCCGACGACAACTTCGCTTCCATTGCCGCGGCGGTCGAGGAAGGGCGGCGGGTCTACGACAACCTCATGATCGTGCCCAACTGAGCGAGAAAGGTGAGAACACAGCGTCTGCAAACGCTGTGTTCTCGCATGGGTTATCTGTCGCTACATACGGAGATGCCGCAGAGTGTTTGAGCGTGTTATGGATTCTGCGGGCAAGAGTTTACCGCGCCGCAATCCCGTTTCGCAACCGGCCCGCGGCTCGCCAAATCTGACGGAACGCTGACCCCTCTCCCTGAATTTCCCACCGCTTTCGAAGCGGCTAGGGACAGCTTTGTCCTTCGACCGGCAACAACGGCCGGATCAATACACTTCTGGAGATCAAGAAATGGTGAGGAAGAGTTTACTGAGATGGAGCTTGATTGCTCTAGCCAGCGTAGCCCTCGCGGGCTGCTTTCACGATGACGACGACAACAATAACGACTCGGCGCAACTGCGCGCGGTGCACCCCTCTCCGGATGCGCCGGGAGTCGATATCGTCGTCAACAACACGAAACTCGCGGAAGCATCCTACGGCGAAGCGACCGCGTTTCAGTCCCTGCGCTCGGGCACCGCCACCATCAATATCAATGTCAACGCAGCCAACCCGCCGGTGACGGCGCTCACCGCGCAGTCGGCGCTTGAGCGCAACAAGTACTACACGGTGCTGGCCGCCAACAAGGTCGCGTCCATCGAAGCGTCGACCGTTGTCGACGAGAACAACGCGCCGGCGAGCGGCAACGCCAAAGTGCGCGTCGTGCACGCCGCGCCGGATGCGCCGCGAGTCGACGTGTACGTCACGGCGCCGGGCGCGGACTTAAACGACGCGGCGGTGACGCCCACGCTCACCTTCGCGTTCAAGGAGATCGTGCTCGCCAACGGCGTCAAGGCGCTGGAGATTCCCGGCGGCGACTACCGTATTCGCGTGACCCCGGCCGGCGACAAGGCGACGGTCGTTTACGATTCCGGCACGGTCCCCGTCGCCGCCGGCGCCGACTTGGTGATCGCCGCGATTCAGGAGAACAGCGCGGCGAGCTTGGCGCCGATCTCGCTGCTGTTGCTGCCCAAGAGCGGAGCGCCGGCGATCGCGGCCGATGCGCGCGCCAAGGTGAGAGTTGGGCATTTCTGACCGAATGCGCTGACGGTCGATGTGTATCTCGGTGCGCCGGGTTCCACGCTGACGGCGGCAACCGAAGTCGTGCCCAACGCTTCCTTCCCATTTGCGTCCGCCTTCTTGGCGGTGCAACCCGGCAGCTATCGCGCTTCGGTTGCGCT
>CAZILI010000503.1:0-2835 GCA_964539965.1 uncultured Burkholderiales bacterium
CAGCCGATCGGCAACAGCCCGAATAGCCCACCGAAAAAAGCGGTCTTCGCCGCCATGGCGCCGGGCATGCCGAATACGAACACCGCCACCGCGAGCGCGACGATCAGGCTCAGCACCGCGGCGATGTGGGCGCGCATATGCAGAAACCCGAGCCCTCCCAACAACACGATCACCGGCAGCGCCGCGAAGAGAGTCGACAGCCAAGAATTGCCGAGCGGATCGTAGACCTGATGCCACGGTTGCATGAACTCCCCCCCTTTTTCGAACGACGGCTCGCCGCGCGCTACGTTGCGCGTCTATGGTCGCGCATTCGCGGCAAAGCCGACATCGACGCGATAGAAGAACCCTATACTCTTACTGGTACTCTCCCATAGAGCCCATCCCGACTACCCTTTCACAAGTATACCCCACTGATCCTAGGCTCGGCGGCGTGGAGTCCGCCGGCGAACGGCGCGCCACGCAGCGCTCACTAGCGCCAAGACGGCGAGCGTGGGATCGCGCGCAGCGCCGAGCGTGCAGCCGCCCCCTCCTCCGCCACCGCCGCCACCGCCGCTGGGCGGCGCGGGCACGGCGTTGTCGCCGTACAGGCGAACTTCGAGATGCGGGATCGTATCGTTGCTGTCGATCGCAAGGGTTGCGAACTTGCGGCCCGCAGAAGTCGGCACGAACGCGATGCTGATCTCGCACGTCGCGGTCGGCGCGAGTCCCGCGGCGGTGCAAGTTTCGTTGCCGCCCGGCCGCGTGAAATCCGCCACACCGCTGCCGCTGAGCGATACGCCCGTCACGTTGACGAGATGGTTAGTGCGATTGGTGACCACCACGCTCTGCGGCGCGCTCGACTGGCCGACCGTGTTGGAAACGAACATGAGCTGGCCGGCGCCCACGATGAGCCCCACCGCCGCTTGCGATACCGCGCTTCCGGCGTCGACGATGCCGGCGCCGCATTCGAGCGGGGCGCACGAGACCGCTCGCGCCGTCGCGCGCAGCAAGTCGCGCAGATGCGTTGCGCCCAGCCCGGGATTGGCCGACAGCATCAGCGAGGCGATGCCGGAGACGTGCGGCGCGGCCGCGCTGGTGCCGATAACCAACTCGTAGGCGGACTGCGTCGGGCCGAGCTTGCCGGCATTGCTGAGCGAGACGATGCTGTCCGCCGCGCTGAACACGTCGCCGCCCGGCGCGGCGAGCGAGACCAGCGCGCCGCGGTTGCTGTAAGAGGCGATCGCTCCCGCGCGATTGGTTGCCGCCACGCTCACCACACCGGCGCAGTTCGCCGGCGCGCTCACCGCGCCCGCCTCGTTGCCTGCCGCGGCGACGTAAGCGCGCACGCCGGCGGCGATCGCATCGTTGATGGCGCTCTGCTCGGTGATGCTGCAGCCGCCGGGCAGGCCCAAGCTGGTGTTGATGATCTGTGCCGGGGTTGGATTGTCGAACGGCACACCGGGAATGCCGTGCACCCCCGCCGCCCAGCGCGTCGCATCGGCGATGTCGGAAACGTAGCCGCCGCACTTGCCGAGCACGCGCACCGGCAAGATCTTCGACACCCAGTTGACACCGGCCACACCGCGAGCGTTATCTGAGGCCGCGCCGATGATGCCGGCGATGAAGGTGCCGTGCCAAGTGCTGTCCTGCTTTGTCGGGCAGCCTTGGAACGGAAACTGCCCAGCCTCGCCCGCAGTGATCCAATCACCCGGATCGATCGGATCGGAATCGCGCGCGTTGCCGTCGTTGGCCGTCTTGAAGGAGCCATCCGGATCGGCGCTGACGAAGTCGTAGCCGGTGGCGATGCGGCTGAGATCGATATCGTCATGCGCGAGCAGGCCGGTGTCCAACACCGCGATGGTCACCGCCGCGACGCCGGTTGTCACATCCCAAGCGGCGGGCAGATTCACGCCACCGGCGGCCTCGAAGTATTGCCACTGAAAAGCGGTGAGACCGGTCTTGGTGGCGATGCCGGGCGCCTTGTAGCCCTGATCGTTGGGCTCGATCAGCGCAAAGCGCTTGTAGTCTGGCTCGGCGTACTCGATCTCGGGATCCGCGCTCAAGCGCTCGGCCAGCTCGGCGACGCTTTCGATCGGCATCGAGGCGGGCAACCGCAGCACTTGGGCGCCGCCAGACATCGCACGCAAATGGACGAGCGGCATACCGGCCCGCGCGTTCAAGCGCCGGACGCGCTCGGCGCTCATCGCTTGCGGCTTGCCGCTCTCGCTCGAAGCGCGCGGCTTGACGATGACGCGATCGGTGTAGTCGCCTGCGCTGCGTGAGGCCGCCCACAGCGGCGCGCAGGCGGCGCAAGTCAATAGCGCGGTGAGCACAAGCCCGCTGTTCACTGCGTCTTTCCGGACGGGCGTTGCTTGCGATCGAGTTCGACGTATTCGATATCGGCGCGCGCCTCCAGCGCCTTGATCGCGGCGACGAGACTCGCCTCGTCGCCGTATCCGCTCAAGGTGAGGACGTGCGCGCCGCCCGACATCGGACGCGCGTAGCCGACTCGCACGCCCGCGCTGCGCGAAAGGTCAGCCAGATAGGCGGCGTTGGTCGGTTCGCTCACGCCCGGCGCGAATTTGACGATTACCTGCGCCGCGTTGCGCGCGGCGCTCGGTGAGTTTGCGCATCCGCTCAAATCGAGCGATACCGCGCTCGCCAGCGCGAACCACAGTACGGCGATAAAGATTGCTTGGAGAGAGTTTGAGGTCACCAAGCCGGGTCGCGCAGCGCGCAGCGCCGTCTCACGAAGAGCGTCACGGTCGGCACGAATTGCGCGCGCTTCACGGTATGCTTACTTGGCGGAGAGAGAGGGATTCGAACCCTCGATACAGCTTTTGACCGTATACTCCC
>CAZILI010000504.1:0-2834 GCA_964539965.1 uncultured Burkholderiales bacterium
ACGTCAGAGTGTTGGTGGGCCTGTTCAAAGCTCGCGCCGGGAATGATGCCGCGTAGATTGCTCATCATCTGACAACCGTTGCACACGCCGAGCGCGAACGTGTCGTCGCGCTGAAAGAATGCTTCGAACTGTTCACGCGCGCGGGCGTTGAACAAGATCGACTTGGCCCAGCCTTCGCCCGCGCCGAGCACGTCGCCGTAGGAAAATCCGCCGCAAGCAACCAGGCCCTTGAAGTCGCCGAGACTCACGCGCCCGGCCATGATGTCGCTCATATGTACGTCGTGGGCGGCGAATCCCGCGCGGTCGAACGCGGCGGCCATCTCGACATGGCCGTTCACTCCTTGCTCGCGCAGAACGGCGATAGGCGGCCTGTGCCCATTGGCGATGTAGGGCGCGGCCACGTCCTCGTCGACATCGTAGCTCAGCGCGACCGACAACCCGGGGTCGTCTTGGTCCAGGATGCGGTTGTACTCTTCTTCGGCGCAGTCCGGATGGTCGCGCAGACGTTGCATGTGAAACGTGGTGCGCGACCAAGCGGCCTGAAGCGCCAGGCGCGACTCGCGCAACACCTGCTCGCCGCCCGCATAGACCACCAGCTCGTCCTCTCGATTAAGTTCGCCGATGGCGTGGACGCACGCGCCCAGGCCCGCATCGGCAAACGCTTGCATCACACTGCGCGTGTGCGCGCGCTCGACCTGCAGCACCGCGCCCAGTTCCTCGTTGAACAGAGCGTGCAAGAGCCATTCGCGCTGGTCGAGATCGCCATGCACACCCTGGCGCAGGCTCGCCTCCATCAAGCCCGCTAGGTTCACGCTCACGCCGACGTGGCTGGCGAACATCATCTCGGCGAGCGTGACGAAAAGTCCGCCGTCGGAACGGTCGTGATAGGCAAGGATCTGCCGCTCGCGCCGCAAGCGCTGCAGCACTTCGAAGAAACTGCGCAAGCGCTGGGGGTCATCGACATCCGGGCAGCACTCCCCGAGCTGCTGCAGCGTCTGCGCCAGCGCCGATCCGCCCAGGCGATTCTTGCCGCGACCCAAGTCGATCAGAACGAGTTGCGTATCGCGGTCGGTCGCAAGTTCGGGCGTAAGTGTGGCGCGGATATCCGCGCAGGGCGCAAACGCGGACACCACCAGCGACAGCGGGGCGGTGACCTCCTTTGCTTCGCCCGTGTCGCGGTCGGTCCAATTGGTGCGCATGGACAATGAGTCCTTGCCCACCGGCACGCTGATGCCGAGGACCGGGCACAACTCGAGCGCCACGGCGCGCACGGTGTCGTACAGTGCGGCATCCTCGCCAGGCGCGCCCGCCGCGGCCATCCAATTGCAAGACAGCTTCACTTTCTCGATGCCGGCGACGGCAGCTGCGGCGAGATTGGTGAGCGCCTCGCCCACCGCCATGCGGCCGGAGGCAGGCGCGTCGATAAGCGCCAGCGGCGCGCGTTCGCCGAGAGCAAAAGCTTCGCCGCAGATCTCTTCGAAGCCCGCCGCGGTCACGGCAACATCGGCCACCGGCGTCTGCCAACGGCCCACCATTTGATCGCGCGCCGTGAGCCCGCCGACGGTACGATCGCCGATCGCGATCAAGAAGGTCTTGTCGGCCACACTCGGCATGGCGAGCACCGCATAGGCAGCATCGCGCAACGCCACACCACGCAAGTCGAGCCGCGCCGGCTCGCGCGGGAGACGCCGCACGTTGCGTGTCATGCGCGGCGGCTTGCCCAGCAGCACTTCGAGCTTCATGTCTACAGGACGATTGCGAAAATGCCGATCTTCCACGTCGAGCAGATGATCGCCGGTCGCTTCGCCGATGACCGCGAACGGGCAGCGCTCGCGCAAGCAGATGGCGCGAAACAGCTCCATTTCGTCGGGAGAAATGGCCAGCACATAGCGCTCTTGCGCCTCGTTGCACCACAGCTCCTTCGGTGTCATGCCCCGCTCTTCGGTCGGAATCGCGCGCAGCTCGACATCCGCGCCGACTCCGCCGGCGTGCGCCAATTCGGGCAGCGCATTGGAGAGCCCGCCGGCGCCCACGTCGTGGATGGAGAGAATCGGATTGGCCTCGCCCAGTTGCCAACAGCGATCGATGACCTCCTGCGCGCGACGCTGCATCTCGGCGTTGGCGCGCTGCACCGAGTCGAAGTCGAGATCTTCGACGTTCGAGCCCGCGTCCATGCTGGAGGCGGCGCCCCCGCCCAAGCCGATCAGCATGCCCGGCCCGCCGAGCTGAATCAGCAAGGCGCCCGGGCCGAGCGCGACCTTGCGCGCGTGCGCCGCGGCAATCGCCCCCACCCCGCCGGCCAGCATGATCGGCTTGTGATAGCCGCGCACGCGCGCGCCGAACTCCTGTTCGAACGTGCGGAAATAGCCGGCGCGATACGGCCGGCCGAACTCGGCCCTCGAGCATGATCGCGAGCGGCGAGGTGATGCGATTGGGCCGGCCATAGCTAGCGCCAGGCCGCCCTCGATAGCGCTCCCACGGCTGCTCGAAACCGGGGATGCGCAGATGGGATACCGAGAATCCGGTCAAGCCCGCCTTCGGCTTGGCGCCGCGGCCGGTGGCGCCTTCGTCGCGTATCTCGCCGCCGCTGCCGGTGCCCGCCCCCTGGTGCGGTGAAATCGCGGTCGGGTGATTGTGCGTCTCGACCTTCATGAGAATGTGGGTCAACTCGCGATGCATGCCGTACTCGCCGTTCGCGTCGGCATAAAAGCGATCGATGCGGGCGCCCTCCATCACCGCGGCGTTATCCGCGTAGGCGACCACGGTGCCTTGCGGGTGCTTGGCGTGGGTAACGCGTATCATGCCGAACAACGAGTCGGGCTGCGGCTCGCCGT
>CAZILI010000505.1:0-2813 GCA_964539965.1 uncultured Burkholderiales bacterium
GGCACGCCGCGCGGCGGGCGGCGCACGGTGCCGATGCGCAACCCTTCATCTTGGACTCTCGCGCTGCCCAGACGCACGATGCGCACCGACATGAGCCACTCCTCAAATGCTTAAGACGGCCGTATCAGATACTCCTTCCCCGACCCTGTCAAGCTCGCGGACCGGAGCGGTTTTCGCCCCGACGTTAACGTGCTAACGTGGCTTCGGCCCCCGTATCGAACGAGACCCACCATGATCGTCAAGCAGATTTGGACCGCCAACGCCTACCGCAACTTCAACTATTTGATCGCTTGCGAGCAGACCGGCGAGGCGCTCGCCGTCGATCCGCTGGATCACGAAAAGTGTCTCGCCGCCGCCAAAGCGGCCGGCTGGCAGATCACCCAGATCCTCAACACGCACGAACATCGGGACCACACCGGCGGCAACGAGGCGTTGGTGCGCAAGACCGGCGCCAAAATCCTCGCCCACCGGAACGCCAAAGACAAGATCGCCGACATTGCGCGCGGGCTGGGCGCGGGTGACGTCGTCCGAGTCGGCAAGACGGTCGAACTGCAAGTGCTCGACACCCCGGGCCACACCATGAGCCACGTGTGCCTGCTGGCGCACGCCGAGACCCCGGCGCTGTTCTGCGGCGACACGCTGTTCAACGCCGGGGCGGGCAACTGCCACAACGGCGGACATCCGGCCGAGTTGTACAAGACCTTTTCCGAGCAGCTCGCCAACCTGCCGCCGGCGACCATGATCTATCCCGGCCACGACTACATCGAGAATAACCTGCGCTTCACCCTCAACCGCGAGCCGGACAATCAGAAGGCGCAAGGCCTACTGAAAACGGTGAGCGGCCAGGACGTCTCGCGCCCCTACGTGTCTACCCTCGAAGTCGAAATGCAGATCAATACCTTTTTTCGCCTCACCCATCCCGGCGTGATTGCCAAGCTGCGCGAAGCGTTTCCCGATCTGCCGGACCAACCCGATGCGCGCACGGTATTCTTGAAGCTGCGCGAGTTGCGCAACAGTTGGTAGGAGGGCCGATGACCGCCTTTTCGGAGTACGAACGATACGACGCGCTGGGGCTCGCCCAGCTGGTGCGCGAAGGCCAGGTGACCCCGCTCGAGCTGCTGGAAGCCGCCATCGAGCGCGTGGAGGCGCGCAATCCTTCGCTCAACGCCGTCATCATGAAGCTGTACGACCACGCCCGCGAGGCGATCGCGCGCGGCCTACCCGATGGGCCGCTGCGCGGCGTGCCGTTTCTCATGAAAGACCTCACCTCCCCGCTCGCCGGTGTGAAGATGACACGCGGGTCGAAATTCTTTGCCGACACGCCGCCCGCCGAGGCAGACAGCGAGCACGCCGCGCGGCTCAAGCGCGCCGGCCTGGTGATATTCGGGCGCACCAATTCGCCCGAGCTAGGATTGTCGCTCACCTGCGAGCCTCAGTTGTACGGCGCCACGCGCAATCCGTGGGACTTGGCCCGCATCTCGGGAGGCTCGAGCGGTGGCGCTGCTGCTGCCGTCGCCGCGCGCATGCTGCCCGCGGCGCACGCCTCCGACGGCTTCGGCTCCATCCGCGCGCCGGCGGCTTGTTGCGGCGTGGTCGGCTTGAAACCTACGCGCAGCCGCAATACCTTCGCGCCGTTCTCCGGCGAGGGCCTGGGCGGGCTTGCCACCGAGCACGCCGTTACTTTGAGCGTGCGCGACACGGCGGCCCTGCTCGACGCAACGCGGGGCGCGGGCGCAGGCGATCCGTACGTCGCGCCGCCGCCTCGAGCGCCCTACCTCGGCGAGGTCGGCGCCGACCCGGGCAAACTCAGCATCGCCTGGACCTGCAAGACGCCCAACGGCGCGCCGGTAGCGCCCGAGTGCCGGAACGCGCTCTTAGAGACGGCCAAGCTGTGCGAGCAGTTGGGGCATCGCGTCGTCGAGTGCGATCCGAGCATCGAGGCCGGCGCGGTCGTCCCGACCTTTCTCACCTTGGCCGCCGCCAACACCGTCGTCAACCTCGCAAGCCACCCTACCGCCGGGCGAGCCGCTCGCGAGGGCGAAGTCGAGCGCATCACCTGGCTCACCGCCAAGCGGGGCGAGACGGTGAGCGGCGCCGACTACGTGCGGGCGACGCAGAGCGCGCACCGCCTCGGCCGCCAAATGGCGGCCTTTCACGCGCAATACGACGTGCTGCTGACCCCGGCGCTCGCGAGCCTGCCGCCCAAGCTTGGTTGGATCGACATGATGATGGACGACGTCGAGGAATACTGGCGTCGCGTGTTCGCCTTTTCGCCGTTCACGGTTTGGTTCAACTTGACCGGCCAACCCGCCATCGTGCTGCCGCTCGGCGAGAACGAGCACGGCCCGCCGCTCGCCACTCAACTGGTGGCGCGCTATGGCGATGAAGCGACTCTGCTTAGGCTGGCGGCACAGCTCGAAGCGGCGCGGCCCTGGATCGGGCGAAAGCCAAGGCTCGCGCTCGGCGTGTAGAACATGGCCAAAAAGTGGCTAGCCCTATGCGTCGGAATCGCTTGCGGCGCCGTCGTCTGGGCGCTGTCGATTCCCCTCGTGGGCACGCGCGAGCCGTTCGACGCCCACCCCGGATACTACGTGCTCGCGATGCTGCTGAGCGGAATCGTGAGCGCGCTACCCTCCCCGCGCCACTGGTGGATGGCCGTGATCGGGATATTCGTGGGCGAGCGTGTCTACGCGTTCGTGATGCTGCCGGAAACCAGGGCCTGGCTCCTGTTCGGCATCGTGGTCAATCTACTGATTCCGACTTGGCTGCCCGCGGCAGCGGGTGCCTTGGGCGTGTTTCTGCTCGAGCGCTGG
>CAZILI010000506.1:0-2781 GCA_964539965.1 uncultured Burkholderiales bacterium
GCGTCCACTGCGGTGCTGCTCGTTTTGCTGAACGGGTACAGCAAGATCAGCAACTTGGAGCCCTCCTTGATGATGTTGCCCTGGGCATTACGGAACTGACCGACCCCCGACAGCAAGGTCAATCCGTCGGGAAAGCGCGGTGTGACCTCAAAATCGACGAAGCTCTGAAAATCCGCGTCGCTGACCGATGTGCCGTCCGGCTTCGAGGTGCCGAAGAACAATTCCGTGCGCGAGAAAAGCTCGCCGCCCAACTGTCGTTCGCAGAAGGCGCGCTCGCCGCGCGCTTCGAAACCTTTTGCGTGATGATGCGCTTCTTTCTGCGCGTAGCCCGACCCGAGCGTCGCGAACAGCAACGCCGCAGCCAATCCGATGTTGCGAATATGAGAATTCATGCTGTGCTCCGATGAAAGTTATGGATCGATCAACTCCTCGCCCGAACAACGGCGCCGCTGGACCGCTACTGTAGGGCTAGCCGATACGCTGCGGCATCGGCGTCTTGCTGGACCTCGCGTGAGGATTTCCCTACACCGAGAAGCTTGGGCCGAGGCGTTCGAGGCGTGATTTCCGTGACTCGGAAGCGAAGTTCACACCCGTCAATCGAGGCGTGTCAACCTGCTGGTTTAGCGCGATCGGGATAGCTCACCGCCATGCCCGCGCGCACGTCCTGCTGGATACCGTACTGCGGGAAGGGGTAGCGAAAGCCGTTCTTGGCGAGCTGGCGCATGCCGGAAATGGCCTGGTCGAGAAACTCCGGCGGCAGCGCCATCAGCATCTCGTCGTCGAGCACGCCGCCGTAGCGCCGCTCGGCAAAGCAAGGAATCGATAGGCTGGGCGCACGTGTGGCGAGCGCGCGTCCCCACGAGTCCGCGCAGGCCGACTCGCCCACCACGCTCCAGTCGAAGCGGCGGTAACCCGACCATTGCAAGCCGTTGATGAAGTACATCATCGCACCCGGTGTCGCGTAGAACAGCGCGATGTCGGGCGGATTCAAGCGTGCGCTTGCGAGCGGCGCGACCGCCAACGCCCGATACTTGCCGAACGGCACCACGTGCATAGCCGCTTGATGACGGCCCGCGTCCTCCAGGGTCGCGTACCACACGCCCGCCATGTGTTGACCCGAGCGCCATTGCTCGGACTGCTCGCCCAAGCCGACCACGGCGCGGCACTGCGCCCCGACCAAGTCCTCGGCGGTGATGCCGACCGTCCAACCCAAGCGCGCGGCCTGCGCGACGATCTGGTCGGTGGTGTGCACGGCCTTCGGACGACGAATCTTGGGAATCGCTTGCATGTCGGCGACGGTTTCGAACAGCTTCATCGCGAACGGAAAGCTGCGCAGTCTGAGCAGGCTCTCGAGTTCCGCGGCAAGCGCTGGCCAATCGAACTCGACAGCGGAAATGTCAGCCATACGCGCCGTCGAGCATAACGATTAGTCGTAGCTGAATCCCGGCGTGCGGGTGTAGTAGTGCAGCGCTTCGTCCTGGAAGATGAGCGAACGCATGCGTGCGCTGCCGCGGTTGTGATGTGAATGCAGCGCGGTAGCGGGTGTGATCTGCGCAGCGCCGGTCGACCAATTCACGCGCTCGCCTTCGATCAGCGAATGCACGCCCTCGCCTTGCAAGGCCAAGGTGACCGCTACGCCGTTGTGCCGGTGCTGAGGCTGATCGCCGCCGACCGCTAGCGAGTTGATCGCCACGGACACGAAAGGCAGCGTGTTATTGCTCGGCGCGAGCGCTTGGCTGGAGAATTGCACGAAGCGTCCGGTGGTGTACTTGGTAAGCGGACGCTGCCACTCGGCTTCGAGGCGGCGCTCGATCTCGGCCGCTGGCCAATGCGTCGCCTCGACCTTCGCATGTCCCGCTTGCGGCGCGCGTAGGCCGTCGTAGGCGAGCAGCGGTTCGTCGGTGCCGCAAAACAGCAAGCAATCCTCGCCGGCCGCGCGGTGCACGCTCTCGCCTCCGCCGCCGAACAAGAACATGTCGCCTTTCGCCCATGCGATGGTATCGCCGCCATTGCTGCTTTCGCCGCGACCGCGCAGCACGAAATAAACTTCGCCTGATGCGACCAGGTTGGTGCGCAGCAGTTCGCCCGCGCGAATCTTCACATAGCGCAGCAGCAACACCGGTGTGGTGGCCGGATAAGCCGTACGCAGCGCGTCGGCACAGTCGAGCGCGATCATGCCCGTGGGCGTGGCCGCATCGAACGCGCGATCGCGCTCGGCGAGGAACTGACGCACCGGCACATCCGACCAGCGAAACGTAAAGCCGCTATCGTCGGAGAAGTAGCGCGCGCGACGCGTGTAGATGGAATCGGGATTGCTGAGCCGTTCGGGTGCGTTCATGGGTGACGCTCCTGCCAGGGAATCTAATCGAGCGAGCCCATTATATCGCCACGCAACCGATAGCGACTCGGCTGCCTACGGCAGCGCGGGCCGGCGCTGCGCCCAGGGATGGGCGGCCTCGTAGCGCGCCGCGGCGCGCAGCAGCAAGCCGTCTTCCCCGAGACGGCCGATGAGTTGGAGCCCGCCGGGCAGCCCGTCGCTCGCCCAACCGCACGGTACGCTCACCGCCGGATTGCCGGTCATGTTGAACGGCAAGGTGTAGGGGTACCAAGCGCGGCGCATTGTGTCGATCGGCTTGCCGTCGATTTCGACCAGGTCGAAGAAGCCGTGCTCGATCGGCAGCGCGGTGCGCGCCAAGGTGGGCGTGACGACGATGTCGGCCTCATCGAACCAACTCTGCACTCGGCGATACAGCTTGGTGCGCAAGAAGATCGCCTGATAAA
>CAZILI010000507.1:0-2777 GCA_964539965.1 uncultured Burkholderiales bacterium
CGGCCTGATCACGACTCCCGGCACGGTGATGCTCGCGGCCCTCCCGCTCTTGCTCGGCTTTCAGTTGCTGCTGCGGGCCATCGTGCTCGACATACAAAACGTGCCGAAGCTTCCCATTCACATGCATCGCTGGCGTATTCCATAGGCAACAGCGAACTATTGATCGGAACCGTTTTTTTCCCGCCAATGATTTCAGGGCACGCTACGCGGTCCTCGGCGCACCGCGCGCCTCGGCGCAAAGGCCGCTTCCTCCTCGCCTGCGTCTCGGCGTTTGGACTACTGTTCGCCGTATATTCAAACCATTTTCACAACGCTTTTCACTTCGACGATACCCATGTCATCGAGCAGAACCTTTACATCCGCAGCCTGAGCAATCTCCCCCGATTCTTCACCGACGCGCTGACCTTCACGAGCCTGCCGGAAAACGCGGTATATCGCCCCCTCGTGTCCTTGACTTTTGCGTTTGACGGAGTCGCTGTGGCGTGACGTGGTCGATAAAAGTCCGGCTAACAGTCGGACGTGGATGAATTACGGCCTAACGCAAATGGCTCAGGGAAAATACGTGGAAGCCAAGGGCCTGTTCGAGCGGGCGCAGCGCTCTACGCCAAGCTACCCGCACCTTGAAGTCAATCTCGGTATCGTCTCAGATAGACTGGGAGAGTCTCGCGTAGCCAAGCAGCGCTTCCAGCGGGCCTTGTCCCTGCAGCCCGAATTCGCCGAAGGGCACTACTACTACGCCAATGGCTCGTGCAGCACGGCAACGCTAGCCACGCGCTCGCACACCTGCAACGCGCAATCTCGCGCAGCCCGGAGCTTGGCTCATGCGCGCACTTTGCTCATGGACCTGTACAGCGCGCAGGGCGCTGAGGCTGCACTCCTTGCGCTCGCGCGGGAACCGCTGGCTGTTGTGCCCACCGATCCCCAGGCCTTGTCGTACGCCAATGATAAGACGTTGCCCGTAACCGACGCAGCGGTCGCCCGCGAGCACTATGAGCAAGGCGTGGTGCTCACCAATGCCGCACGCCATCTGGAGGCCGCTTTGGCATATCGGCGGGCATTGCGATTCGAGCCTACTTCCGCTGACGCCGCTAACAACCTCGGGTGGTCGCTGGCTCAGTTGGGCTTCTTATATTGCGAAGCCGTGGCCGCGTTCGAAAATGCCGTGCGGCTGCGTCCGGGCTTTGCCCTGGCGGAGAACAATCTTCACTGGGTGCAAACTCAACTGGAGTCCGCCCGATAACTTGAGCAAGATCAAGCCCAGAGCGCAATCCTGTGGCAAGATAGCGTTGCATCGATCGACCCTATTTTGCCGGCTCACCATGGTTCGCCTCGCCGTTTGTCTGTCTCTGGTCCCTGTCTTCCTTGTCGTTGCCGCAGAAGACGCGCCCACCGCCCTGAGCGGCGGCGCCTACACCGTCGACGCGGTGGACTCGGTCGCCTACCTCCAACCGGGCCCTCTCGCCGACGACAAGGAGCGCAAGCGCTTCGCCGACGGGCTGGAAGCGCTCAAGCAGAAATGGGTCATGCCCTTCCTCGCCGGCGGCCCGTGGGGGCGCGGCCCGTTGTCCAACGCGGAAAGCTGCGTCGATTGCCACGACAACAACGGGCGCGGACGGGTGCCCTCGGCAGCCGGTGAGCCGCTGCGATCGGTGCTGGTTCGGCTGAGCATAACGCCGGAAGGGGCACCCGGCCAGGCGCGACCACATCCGCTGTACGGCGAGCAGTTCAACTCGCTCGGCGTCGAGGACCAGGTGGCCGGCGAAGGCGAAGCGCTCATCCGCTGGGAAGAGCGTGCGGTGAGCTACGCCGACGGCGAGGTGATTCGCCTGCGCGCGCCCACGATCGAGTTTCGCTACCTCGCCTACGGCCCGATCGGCGACAACGCGATAACGTCGATCCGCATCGCGCCGGCGCTGATCGGCCTCGGCCTCATCGAAGCCGTCCCCGATCAGCAGATTCTGGCGCTCGCCAAGCTGGAAAAGCCCCACGGCATCAAGGGCAGGCCTAACTACGTGACCGACCTTGCGAGCAAGCGTAAGGTGATCGGGCGCTTCGGCCTGAAAGCAAACCAGCCGAACCTGCCGCAGCAGATCATGGCCGCCTTCCATGAGGACATGGGCGTCACCTCGAATTTGTTCCCGGAGGAGGTGTGCACCACGGTGCAAAAGGCCTGCCTCGCAGCGGTCCCCGCGGCGCGGCCCGAGATGCTCGCCAACCAATTCAACCCGCTGCTGTTCTTCCTGCGAGCCGGTGCAGTCCCGGCGCGGCGCGGGCTAGATGATCCTGAGGCCAAACGGGGCGAAGCTTTATTCGCCGCCGCCGCGTGCTCGAGCTGTCACGTGCCGGAGCTCACCACCGGCCCGGCGACTAGCCTCGCCGGACTTGCTCATCAGGTCATCCGGCCGTACACCGACTTGCTGTTGCACGACATGGGTGAGGAGTTGGCCGATGGGCGCCCCGACTTCGATGCCAACGGCAGGGAATGGCGCACCGCGCCGCTTTGGGGCCTAGGGCTTCTGCGTCACGTGAGCGGCGCGACCGATCTGTTGCACGACGGCCGCGCGCGCAGCGCCGAAGAGGCCATCGCTTGGCACGACGGCGAAGGGCGCTATTCCCGCGAGGCCTTCTTGGCCATGTCGCGCGAGGAGCGCCGCGCGCTGCTGAAATTTCTGGACTCCCTATGAGTGAGGCGCCCGTGGACGTCGCGAGCCTGCGGCGCGAATACCGACTCGCATCTTTGAGTGAAACCGAGGTCGCCGGTGATCCGGTCGAGCAAT
>CAZILI010000508.1:0-2770 GCA_964539965.1 uncultured Burkholderiales bacterium
CGCCATCGGCAAACCGATGGCGTCGATGTCGGTGTCGAACACCAGCAAGCCGGCCAGCTGCTGGCCGCCTTTGGTGAGGCCGAACTCGTTCGCTTGCTTGACTGAGTTGATGGTGTCGCTGCCGGCGTTGGCGAGACCGACCACCTTCGCCTTGGAGGCCTGCGCTTGCAGCAGATAGCCGGAGAAGTCCGCCGAGCTCAGCGGATGGCGCACCGCGCCCAACACCTTGCCGCCGTTGGCTTTGACGATATCGGAGGTGTCTTTTTCCAAGCTGTGCCCGAAGGCATAGTCGGCGGTCAGAAAGAACCAAGAATCGCCGCCTTGCTTGACGATGGTCTGACCGGTGCCGCGCGCCAGCGCCACCGTGTCGTAGCTCCAATGCACGCCGTACGGCGAGCAATCGGCGCCGCTCAAGCGCGAGGAAGCGGCGCCCGAATTCATGGTGATGCGCTTCTTGTCGGCGCCCACTTTCTGCACCGCCAAGCCGACCGCCGAGTTGAGCAGCTCGGCCATCATGTCGACCTTTTGTGTGTCGAACCATTCGCGCGCCTTGTTGGCGGCGATATCGGCCTTGTTTTGATGGTCGGCGCTGATCAGCTCGATCGGCTTGCCCAGCAGCTTGCCGCCGATATCCTCGATCGCCATCTTGGCGGCGGTCACCGCGCCCTCACCGCCGATGTCGGAGTACAAGCCCGACATGTCGGTGAGCACGCCGATTTTGACCACGTCGTCCGAAAGCTTGCCTTGCGCTTGCGCCGCGAGCGAACCGGCGGCCATCAGCGCGACGGCGGCGCGCATTCCCATTGTGCGTTGCATCGACATCCTCCAATGAAATGGCGGGGGCATCACACCCCCAGATACTCATGCAATAACTCGGTCTTCTCCGCGATATCCTGCCCGCGGATCATCTTCACGATCATGCCGCCCTCCATGATGTAGTGGCGGTCGGCGAGCGGCGCAGCGAAGTGGAAATTGCTCTCGACCAGCACGATGGTGTAGCCCCTCTGCTTGAGCGTGCGTATCACGCGCGCGAGTTCCTTCACGATGACCGGCGCCAATCCTTCTGTCATCTCGTCCAGCAGCAGCAACTGCGCGCCGGTGCGCAGAATGCGCGCCACCGCGAGCATCTGCTGCTCGCCGCCCGATAGGCGGGTACCCTGACTGGCGCGCCGTTCCTTCAAGTTGGGGAACATCCGATAGATCTCATCGAGGCTCATCGCTTCGGGCGACACCGCAGGCGGCAGCAGCAAGTTCTCTTCGCAGGTGAGGCTCGCGTAGATGCCGCGCTCCTCGGGCACGTAGCCGACGCCCAGATGCGCGATCTGGTGGGTGGGCATGTCGATCACTTGCTTGCCGTCGATCTTGATCGAACCGCGGCGCCGGCCGACCATGCCCAAGATCGCGCGCAGGGTCGTGGTGCGCCCGGCGCCGTTGCGCCCGAGCAGGGTAACCAATTCGCCGCGATTCACGTAGAAGTCGACACCCTGCAAGACGTGCGACTCCCCGTAGTACGCGTGCACATCCTGCAGGCGCAACACGTCGAATTCACGCATCGGCGCTGCCCACGTAGGCTTCGAGCACTTGCGGATTGCTGGCGACCTCGGCGTACGGGCCTTCGGCCAATATCGCGCCGCGCTGCAAGACGGTGATCTTGTCCGACAGATGCTCCACCACGCTCAGGTTGTGCTCCACCATGAGCACGGTGCGGTGCGCGGCCACCCGCTTGATCAACTCGGTGACGCGGCCGACGTCTTCGTGCGCCATGCCCTGCGTCGGCTCGTCCAACAGCATGACTTCCGGCTCGACCGCGAGCGTAGTAGCGATTTCCAGCGCGCGCTTGCGTCCGTACGGCAATTCGACGGCCGGCGTCTGCGCGAACGAGGCCAAATCGACTTCGGCGAGCAATTCCAACGCGCGATCACGCAGTCCATGCAGGCTCTTTTCCGACTTCCAGAAGTGAAAGCTGGTGCCGAGCTTGCGCTGCAAGGCAACGCGTACGTTTTCGAGCGCGGTCAAGTGCGGGAACACCGCCGAGATCTGAAACGAGCGAACCAGGCCTCGCCGCGCCAGGGCGGCCGGGCGCTCGTGTGTGATGTCCTGCCCTTTGTACCAAATGCTGCCCGCACTCGGTGCGAGAAATCGCGTCAGCAGATTGAACACCGTGGTCTTGCCCGCGCCGTTCGGGCCGATGAGCGCGTGGATACTGCCGCGCTGGACCCTGAGGTCGACGTTGGAAACCGCGAGAAAGCCTTTGAACTCTTTGCATAGGCCTCGCGTTTCGAGGATGATGTCGCTGTCCATGACCTGCGGGCGTGCGCTGCGCTCTCTCAAAAGGCGCGAAAGAATAGCGTAAAATCAAGCTTTAAGAAAGTTGCCCCGCCAATCCTAACCACCCCGATGAACCAGCCCATCGCTCCCGCCGCCCTCGCTCCGACCGAGGCGGCCGACTTCGTGCTGCGCGCCGATCACGACGGCGTCGCCACCCTTACCTTGAATCGCCCCAAGCAGTACAACGCGCTGTCGCAAGCCATGCTCACCGCGCTGCAGGGCGCGCTCGATGCGCTCGCCGCCGACGCGAGTGTGCGCGTGGTGGTGATCGCCGGCGGCGGACCCGCTTTCTGCGCGGGTCACGACCTGAAGGAGATGCGCGCCCATTATGACCTCGAGGCCACGCGCGCCTTGTTCGATCAGTGCAGCAAGATGATGCAAAGCTTGATCGCGCTGCCGCAGCCGGTGATCGCGACGGTGCACGGCATCGCCACCGCGGCCG
>CAZILI010000509.1:0-2353 GCA_964539965.1 uncultured Burkholderiales bacterium
CACGGCGATGGTCAAAGCAGTGGTCGAGCGCTTCGGCGCGCTGCACGTGCTGGTGAACAACGCCGGGGTTATACGCGTGCGCCCTTTGCTCGAGGTCACTCCGGAGGATTGGGATTTCATCAACGACTTGAACGCGCGCGGCCTGTTTTTCGCGCTGCACGCGGGCGCGCGCCAAATGTTGCAACAACCGCCGCTGGCGCCGGGACGTCCACGCGGCAAGATCGTCAACATCGCCTCGATCGCGGGGCGCTACGGGCGCCCCATGCTGGCGGCGTACTGTGCCAGCAAGGCCGCGGCCATCAACATCACGCAAGCGGCCGCGGCGGGTTTCGCGCCCGACTTGACGGTAAACGCCATTTGCCCCGGCGCGGTGGATACCGAAATGTGGAAGCTCATCGACCGCGAGTGGACGCAAATCGACAAGCGCCCGCTCGGCTCGGCCTGGCAAGCGCGCGTGGCCGACATCCCCATGCGCCGGCCGGAGACGCCCGAGGACCTGACGCCCATGGCGCTGTTTTTGGCCAGCGCGGACTCCGACTTCGTGACCGGACAGTCCTATCACGTCGACGGCGGCATGATCATGACTTGAATGGGGTATCGGCCTGAAAGATAGGCGTGGTCTAGGCTTTCTGCTCCCTACCAGCATGAGTATAGGTTCGAAAGGAGACTAAAGGGTGCAACCGCTTCGCGGTGTACGCATTCTCGATTTCACCACCTTACTCCCCGGACCGATGGCGACTTTGTTGCTTGCCGACGCCGGAGCGGAGGTCATCAAGATCGAGCGCGAGCAAGGAGAGGACATGCGCCGCTTCGAGCCGCGGCTGGGCGCTGACAGCGTGAACTTCGCGCTCTTAAACGCCGGCAAGCGCTCGATCGCGCTGGATTTGAAAGCGCCCGATGCGCTGCGCCGGCTCAAGCCGTTGATCGAGTCGGCCGACGTGGTGGTCGAGCAGTTTCGCCCCGGCGTCATGGACCGGCTCGGGCTCGGCTACGACGCGCTGCGCGCGATCAATCCGCGCATCATCTATTGCGCCATCACCGGCTACGGGCAGAGCGGTCCCAAAGCGCAGATCGCCGCGCACGATATCAACTATGCCTCTGACTCCGGCATGCTCGCGATCGCAGCCGGCGCCGATGGTGCGCCGGTGGTGCCCGCGGCGCTGGTGGCCGATATCGCCGGCGGCTCTTATCCCGCCGTCATGAACATCTTGCTCGCCTTGCGTCAACGCGAGCAAACCGGCCAAGGCTGCAAGCTCGACGTGTCGATGAGCGACAACATGTTCACGTTCCTGTATTGGGCGATGGGCAGCGGCTTCTTGCACGGCGTATGGCCCAAGCCTGCAGGGGGGCTCATCTCCGGTGGCAGCCCGCGCTATCAGATCTACCGCACGGCCGACGACTGCTTCGTTGCAGCGGGCCCGCTCGAGCAGAAGTTCTGGGAGAACTTCTGCTCCGCGATCGAGTTGCCCGACTCGCAGCGCGACGACCGCGCCGATCCGCAAGCGACCAAACGCGCGGTGGCCGCGCGTATCCGCGAGCGGCCGGCGGCCCACTGGCGCGAGCGCTTCGCAGGCAAGGACCTGTGCTGCTCGATCGTCACCAGCATCGAACAAGCCGTAGCGGATCCGCACTTCGTCGGCCGCGGACTATTCGCGCGCACACTGAAGGCCGGCGGCGCGCGCATCCCCGCGGCGCACACGCCGATCGCGCCCCAGTTTCGCAGCGGCGAAACCGAGATCGGCTATCCCGCGCTCGGCGCGGACAACGATCTGCTCGGCTGACTCGTACCGTGCCGTTCGACTAAGAGGCTTCCGATCGCTTGTCCGCCGTGGGCTTGGCCTCACCCGCCCAGCGCGCGCACTGCCGGCGCACGAGATCGGTCAACGAGCCGCTCGTCTTGTATTGGCGCCGTAGCCACTGCGCATCGTTGTCGAGCGCGGCCACACCTTGCGCGATCTCTTCGATGGCCGCGCTCGAGCCAAGCTTGGCAGCATACGGCGCGAGCGCGCCAAGCGTATCCTTTAGGTCCGCTTGCACCGAGCGGCGCGTCGCGGACACGGGATCGATGAACTCGCCTTCCAGCCCGTAGCGCGCGGCCTGAAAGCGATTCACGTTGTAGACGAGATACTGGTCCGGCCCAATAGTGAACGGCCGCGTCTCGATCAGATAGCTCGCTAGCGCTTGCGCATACGCTGCCAACAGCGCCGCGCGCTCGACCGTAAGCGGCGTGTCGCACACGCGTACCTCGACCGTGCCGTACTCGGGCTTGGGTCGAATGTCCCAATAGAAATCTTTCATGCTCTGCACCACGCCGAGCCGCAGCAGCTTGTCGAAGTAAGCCTCGAACTCGCTC
>CAZILI010000509.1:2363-2750 GCA_964539965.1 uncultured Burkholderiales bacterium
CCATGCGAGCAGCAAGGGAGGCACACCGCTCAAGGGGAAGGCATTGATCACGCTCAGGCGGCAGGAGTGATAGCTTGTGTCCTCTCCTTGGAAATACGGAGAGGCAGCGCTCAACGCCACTAGGTGCGGCACGTAGCGGCCTAGCGCATGCGCAAGATACAGCGCCTCGTCGCCGTCGCGGCAGCCGATGTGGATATGTTGTCCGAATACGGTGAACTGCTTAGCGAGGTAACCGTACTTTTCCAATATGCCTTCGAACCGCTCGCCCGGAAAGATGCGCCGCTCTTGCCATTTCTGGAACGGATGCGAACCGCCGCCGCACACGCGCACGTTGAGCCGCTTCGCCTGCCCCACCAGGGTCGCGCGTATCGCCCGCAGCTCGGCGAG
>CAZILI010000510.1:0-2709 GCA_964539965.1 uncultured Burkholderiales bacterium
CCCATGCTGCGCAGCACGTTGGCGAACTGGCAGACCTCGCGGTTCAGCGCGTGGTACGAGAAGGTCCGGACGGTCCCGTCTTCCCCTTCCCAGATGAAGGCGAGCTTGTTGCGGGTGGCGGTGTGCAGGTGCCGGTCGATGGCGTTGTGGACGATGTTCGTCTTGGCGCCGACGAACCACTTGTAGAACGGCGCGCCCGACGCGTCGAGAACCTTGGTCCACGGCGCGAACCAGTCGAGCTCCTTCGCCCGGGCGTCCCAGAACTTCTCGAGATCGCGACCGGCCTCACCGTGATCGGCATGTTCGCGATCATGGTGAGCCTCGATTGGCGCCTCACCTTGGTCGTGGCGGCCACGCTGCCGCTGCTCGCAGGTGTGCTGTATCTGCTCAACCGGCGCTTGAGAGCGAGCGTGCGCAAGCAGCGCCGGCAGGAGGGCCGCATCGCCTCGCGTTTGAGCGAGGTGTTGAGCTCGGTGTCGTTGGTGCAGGCGTTCGGGCGTGAGGGCTACGAGCAAGCGCGCTTCAACGAAGAGAGCGCCGAGAATCTGGAAACCAGCGTTGAGGCGGCACGCATGGCGGCGGCGGTGAGCAAATCGATATCGCTGGTGCAGGCGATCGGCACCGCCGCCACCGTGCTGGCCGGCGCCTGGCAGGTGCTCGCCGGCGCGATGACGCCGGGCAGCTTGCTGATTTTCATCGCCTACGTGCGCGGACTGTATAAGCCGATCCGCGACATCGGCAAGCTGTCCGCGAAGTTGTCGCGCGCCGTGGTGAGCGGGCAGCGGGTCGCCGAGTTGATGGCGGTCGAGCCCGACATCCGCGACCATCCCGAGGCTATCGAGGCGCGGGCGCTCGCCGGCGAGATTCGCCTGGTGCACGTGAATTTCGGCTACGAGCCCAGCCGTCCGGTGTTGCACGACGTGTCGGCGCACATCCGCGCGGGCGAGCGCGTCGCCTTAGTGGGTCCGTCCGGTTCCGGCAAGTCGACCCTGGTGAACTTGATTTTGCGCCTGTACGAGGCGCAGGACGGCGCCGTTCTGATCGACGGGCTCGACATCGCGCGCTATCGCCGCGAGTCGCTGCGGCGCGAGATCGGCATCGTGTTGCAGGATACCGTGCTGTTCGGCGCCAGCATTCGCGAGAACATCGCCTACGGCAAGCCCGAGGCGAGCGTGCAAGAGATCGAAGACGCGGCGCGGCTCGCCTATGCGCATGACTTCGTGAGCGCGCTGCCCGAGGGCTACGACACCATCTTGGGCGAGCGCGGCGCGACCTTATCGGGCGGACAGCGGCAGCGCATTTGCCTGGCGCGCGCCATCATCAAGCGCCCGTCGATCTTGATTCTCGACGAGCCGACTTCCGCGGTCGACCCCGTGTCGGCCGCCCTCATGAGCGAAGCGGTCGAGCGCATTCAGCGCGGGCGCACGCTAATCGTGGTGGCGCACAGCTGCTCGCACCTGTATCGCTTCGATCAGATCCTGGTGCTGAACGAGGGTCGAGTGGTCGAGGCGGGCGCACACGATCAACTGCTCGCCCAGCGTGGAACCTACTACCGGCTGTTCCGCGCCGACGCCCGATGATGCGATCCCCTCCTGTACTCGGCAGGGTAATGCTCTGCAGGGCTCATACAGATGCGGTCTTTAGAAGCATACCCCGGTCGGATCGGCTCGATGGGTAAGCCGGGCCTGCTGTTGTATTGCCAGCACACCCTGGGCATGGGGCACTTGGTGCGCTCCTTCGCGCTCGCCGAGCAGTTGGCGCAGGGCTTCGCTGTGACCCTTCTGAACGGTGGCCTGTTGCCGCGTGAGCCGGCGCCGCCTGCAGGGGTGGAAGTCGTGCAGCTGCCGGCGTTGGGCATGGACGATGCAAAGCAATTGGAAAGCCGGGATTCGCGTTACAGCGTCGAACAAGCGCAGACGTTGCGCCGCGACCTCATCGTCGACGCGTTCGATGCGCGGCGTCCGCGGGCGATCGTGATCGAGCTGTTTCCGTTCGGGCGCAAGAAATTCGCCGACGAGCTATTGCCTCTGCTGCAGCGCGCGCGCTACGCGCGCGCTGCGACCTTGTGTAGTCTGCGCGACATCTTGGTCGCAAGTCGCGCGGACCAACAACGCCACGACGACCGTGCATGCCGACTGGCGAACGCCTACTTCGACGGCATATTGCTGCACGCCGATCCGCGCTTTGCTCGCCTAGAGGAATCGTTCAAGCCGTCGCGGCCGCTGACGGTGCCGGTGCACTACACCGGCTTTGTGGCGCCGCGGCGCAGCCCTGTCCCTGTGGGGCGCGAGCCTCGTCTGCTGGTGTCGGCCGGTGGCGGCCTGGTCGGCATGCCGCTGTATCGCGCGGCTGTTGCGGCGCACGATCTGCTCGCGCGCGAGCGCGCGCTTGCCATGACCATCGTCGCCGGGCCGTTCCTACCCGAGGCGCAGTGGAGCGAACTCGAGCGTCTGGTCGCCGCGCGGCACCGCATAACGCTGTTACGCTCGGTGCCGGATCTCGCCGTTGCGATGCGCGCGGCGAGCGCGTCGCTGAGCCAGTGCGGTTACAACAGCGCCTTGGACATCTTGCACGCCGGTGTGCCCGCGCTGGTGGTGCCGTACGCGCAGGGCCGCGAAGACGAGCAGCTCAATCGCGCGCGCCGGCTCGAGCGCTTGGGCGCGTTGCGCGTGCTGCCGCCGCAAGAGCTCGACCCGCAGCGGCTGGCGC
>CAZILI010000511.1:0-2697 GCA_964539965.1 uncultured Burkholderiales bacterium
AACTACGCGCGCGGCAAGGTGATGGGCGGTTGCTCGTCGATCAACGCCATGGTCTACATGCGCGGTCAAGCGCGTGACTACGACGAATGGGCCACGCTCGGCAATCCAGGATGGGGATGGCGTGAGGTGCTGCCGATCTTCAAGCGCAGCGAAGATCACTATCTCGGCGCCAACGATCTGCACGGCGCGGGCGGCGAATGGCGCGTGGAGCGCCAGCGGCTCAGCTGGGAGATTCTGGACGCCTTCGAAGCGGCCGCGAACGAACTCGGCATTCCGCGCACCGACGACTTCAATCGCGGCACCAACGAGGGCACCGGCAAGTTCGAAGTCAATCAACGGCGCGGAGTGCGCTGGAACGCGACCAAGGCGT
This sequence comes from uncultured Burkholderiales bacterium, assembly GCA_964539965.1. Lineage (GTDB taxonomy): Bacteria > Pseudomonadota > Gammaproteobacteria > Burkholderiales > JALYOK01 > CAZILI01. The sequence goes on from CAZILI010000511.1 coordinate 371, forward strand.
TCTTGCGACCTGTGCAACAGCGTGCCAACTTAAGCGTGATGTCCGACGTGCACGTGAGCAAAGTGCGCTTCGCCGGCAAGCGCGCTGTCGGTGTCGAGTTCTTACGCGGCGCCGAAACCTGCTACGTCGAAGCGCGCGCAGAGACGATCCTGAGCGCGGGCTCGATCGGCAGCGCGCAGCTGCTGCAGCTGTCCGGGCTGGGCCGGGCCGCGACGCTGCGTGACCACGGTATCGCGCCGGTGCACGAGCTGCCCGGCGTGGGGGAGAACCTGCAGGATCACTTGCAGTTGCGCATGGCTTTCAAGGTGAAGAACGTCCTCACCATGAATCAAATCGCTAACAGCTGGCTCGGCAAGGCGCGCATCGGACTGCAGTACGCGCTGTTTCGCACCGGGCCGCTCACCATGGCACCGAGCCAACTGGGCGTGTTCACGCGCTCCGACTCAGGTCACGCCACACCCAATCTCGAGTATCACGTGCAACCGCTGTCGCTCGACAAGTTCGGCGAGCCGCTGCATCGCTTCCCGGCGTTCACCGCTTCGGTGTGTAACTTGCGGCCGACCAGCCGCGGTCATGTGCGCATCCGATCGAACGACGCGCGCGCCGCGCCCGCGATTCGGCTCAACTATCTCTCCACCGATCAAGACCGGAAAGTGGCGGCCGACGCGCTGCGGCTCACGCGGCGTATCGTCGCCGCGGAGGCGCTGCGTAAGTACGAGCCGCAGGAGTTTCTGCCCGGCGCGAGCCTACGGTCGGACACCGAGCTCGCTAAAGCGGCGGGCGACATCGGGACGACCATCTTTCATCCGATCGGCACCTGCAAGATGGGGCCCTCGCACGATCCGATGGCGGTGGTAGATGCCCGCCTGCGGGTGCACGGTGTCACGGGGTTGCGCGTGATCGATGCCTCGATCATGCCGACCATCACTTCGGGGAACACTAACTCGCCGACCATCATGATCGCCGAGAAGGGAAGCGATATGCTGCGCGAGGATCGGCGAAGAAACTAGCAGGCGCTGCGAGCGGGTCCCCGGCTAGTGCGGAATCGACCCCACGCGTTGGCGCGCAGCGAACACCGACGGTTCTTGCTCGCGACCCAGGGCGTCGATGGCGGTGTCGTTTTGCAGCCAGTAGTCGACTTCTTTTCTGAAGCGGGCTTCTAGGACGCGGCGGATCTTGGCGCGATTGGCCGGCCCGCATTCCTTCTGTTCCAGTTCATCGATGCGATCCAAGCACGCGACCGCGGCATCCAGGGCGGCGTCGGCTTCTGCCTGACTGATCTGCTTGCCGTAGGGATTGCGCAACTGCGAGATGACGGTTCGCCGCGCCGTCTCGAAGGTCGCCAGTGCGGTGCGCCGATCCATTCTGGGCGCCTTGCGGGTGAGCTTGTCGAATCGATTAGCGAGCGGGATGAAGCGATAGATAAGCAAGCAGAGCAGAATGCCGACCAAGGCGTAGGCTGCTGTCGTCCACATAGACCAACCCTTTTTGTTGTTGTGATTGTTCTGTTGCTGCTATCCATTCGAGCCTAGCGCAGCGACCTACCGTGTCAAGCTTGTTGCTGCCACCGCGCCGGTGTTACTCTGGACGGCAGCGTTCCAAAAGAAGAGCCGGAGGAAACCATGACTGACACCATCAAATACCTACTACCCGAAGATGAGATTCCTAAGGCCTGGTACAACCTGGCTGCCGACCTGCCCTCACCGCCTCCGCCGGTGTTGCACCCCGGCACCGGTCAGCCGATCGGACCGAACGATCTCGCGCCGCTGTTTCCCATGGCGCTCATCATGCAAGAGGTGTCCACCGAGCGCGAGATCGAGATTCCGCGGCCGGTGCGCGACATCTATCGGCAATGGCGGCCCTCGCCACTGTATCGCGCGCGCCGCTTGGAGAAGGTGCTCGATACGCCGGACAAGCTCTACTCCAAGTACGAAGGCGTGAGTCCGGCCGGCAGCCACAAACCGAACACCGCCGTCGCGCAAGCTTTCTACAACAAGGAAGCCGGCGTCACGCGTATCAGCACCGAAACGGGCGCCGGGCAATGGGGCTCCTCGCTGGCATTCGCCGGCGCCTTGTTCGGCTTGAGCGTTGAAGTGTTCATGGTCAAGGTCTCGTACAACCAGAAGCCCTATCGCCGGGCGCTCATGGAGACCTACGGCGCGCGCTGCATTGCGAGCCCGTCCAACGAGACCGAGGCCGGGCGCGCCATTCTCGCCAAGGATCCTAACAACAACGGCAGCTTGGGCATCGCCATTTCGGAGGCGGTCGAGGTGGCCGCCAAGCGGGAGGACACCAAGTACGCGCTGGGCTCGGTGCTCAACCACGTG
>CAZILI010000512.1:0-2663 GCA_964539965.1 uncultured Burkholderiales bacterium
CAGCCCAACGACGGCACCATCGCGGTGGAGGAAACCAAGGTGCCGGGCGCGAAGGATCGGTTGATCTTGCACGTGAGCCATTCCGAAATGCTGATCTCCTCCTTGGTGGCGCGGCAAATTGATCGTTTCCTGCGTACCGGGCGCTTCATGCACGAGGCGCGTGCCGCATGAAGTACGTGCTCGCGCTGGATCAGGGCACGACCAGTTCGCGCGCCCTGCTGTTCGATGCCGGCGGTGCCGTGCGCGGGCTGGCGCAGCGCGAATTCCGGCAGATCTTTCCGCGCCCCGGCTGGGTGGAGCACGACCCGAATGAGATTTGGTCGAGTCAACTCGCCGTCGCCCGCGAGGCGCTCGCCAGCGCCCGTATCAGCGCAAGCGATCTCGCGGCGATCGGTATCGCCAACCAGCGCGAGACCTCGATCATCTGGGAGCGCGCCAGCGGTGAGCCGATCGGCAACGCGATCGTGTGGCAAGACCGGCGAACCGCCGTCGACTGCGAGCGCCTGGTCGAGACCGGCCATGCCGAGACGTTCCGGGAGAAGACCGGCTTGGTGCTCGATGCCTACTTCTCCGGTACCAAGATCGCCTGGTTGTTGGATAACGTGCCCGACGCGCGGCGGCGCGCCGAAGCGGGTGAGCTGGCCTTCGGCACGGTCGACTGCTGGCTCGCCTGGAAGTTGACCGGCGGCCGGTTGCATGTGACCGACGTGTCCAACGCGTCGCGCACTCTGCTGTTCGACCTGAGAGGCGGACAGTGGGATCAAGAGCTGCTCGACATCCTACGCGTACCGCGCGCTCTGCTCCCCGCGGTCGGTGCGTCGAGCGGGGTGTTCGGCGAAACGGATCCCGAGGCGCTCGGCGCAGCGGTGCCGCTTGCCGGTATCGCGGGGGACCAGCAAGCGGCATTGTTCGGCCAACTGTGCCTGGAGCCGGGCGAAGCCAAAAATACGTACGGGACCGGCTGTTTCATGCTCATGAATACCGGTGGCGAGGTGATCCGCTCCCGCAATCGGCTGTTGTCGACCGCGGCATGGCGCATCGGCGCGCAGACCACCTACGCGCTCGAAGGGGCGGTGTTCGTCGCCGGAGCGGTTGTACACTGGCTGCGCGATGGTTTGGGCATCATCCGCTCCTCAGGGGAGATCGAAGCGTTGGCGCGCTCGGTGCCAGATACCGGCGGCGTATACCTGGTGCCGGCCTTCACCGGCTTGGGCGCGCCGCACTGGGATGCGAACGCTCGCGGCGTCATCTCCGGCTTGACCCGCGGCACGACGGCGGCCCACCTGGCGCGCGCCGCTTTAGAGGGCATCGCGCACCAGGTCGCGGACGTGCTCGAGGCGATGCAAGCCGACGCCGCTGCCCCGCTGAAGCAACTGTGGGTCGACGGGGGCGCCAGCGTCAACGATTTCCTCATGCAGTTCCAAGCCGACCTGCTGGGCGTGCCGGTCTTGCGCCCGCGCATCGTGGAAACGACGGCGTTAGGGGCCGCCTACCTGGCCGGGCTTGCGACCGGTTTTTGGCAAGATCCCCAGGCGCTGCGCCGGGACCGCAAGGTCGACAGGGTTTTCGAGCCGCGCATGTCCGGGGCAGAGACGGCACAGCACCGGACGGCCTGGGGCGAAGCCTTGCGCCGTACCTTGTCGGTAGCACCTTAGACAATGGAGGGCTCGCCGATCCGCTCGTCGTTCGCACGGTGCCGCTCGTCGCACGTGACCGGGCGCACCCCACGCAAGTGATACACTGTGGCCACCTCTTTCGCCGGGCGGGCGATGCGAAGAAGACCCCCCTCTGAAGACGTTATTCTGATCGTTGACGACGATGAAGACTTGCGCGCGCTAGCGCAACACGTGCTGGCGCAGTTCGGCTTCTCGGTCGCGGCCGCGGCCGACGGACGCGAGGCCCTGGTAGCCCTCGAACGGCATCACCCCAGCCTGATCCTGCTCGACGTCATCATGCCCGAAGCCGACGGCTTCGAGGTCTGCCGCGCGGTGCGCGAACGTGCCGGCTACGAAAACACGCCTATCGTCATGATGACGGCACGCGACGACACCGCGTCGATCGATCGAGCCTACGAAGTTGGCGCGACCGATTTCATGCCCAAGCCGATCAATTGGAAGATCCTCGGCCACCGCTTGCGCTACATCCTGCGCGCCAGCCGGGCCATGGAAGAATTGGCGCGCAGCCGATTGAGCCTCGCCCACGCGCAAAGACTGGCCGGGCTCAGCAGCTGGGAGTGGGATATCGAGAAAAACCAGATGGTTTGGTCGAAAGAGATCTACCACGCGTTCGGCGTCGCCGAACAAGACATCGAAGCCAGCGTGGAGACCTTTTGGCGTGTCATTCATCCGGAAGATCGCGCCGCTGTGCGCGAGGCGTTCATTGCGGCGCTCAAGCGCGAGCAGCCCTACAACCAAGACTATCGTATCGTGCTGCCGAACGGCAGCGTGCGCACCCTACACGTGCAGGCCGAGACCGACTACGGTCCGGACGGCCGCGCTCGACGTATGCGTGGCACGATGCAAGACATCACAGAGCGCAAGCGCAGCGAAGAGCAATTCCGTCTGCTGGCGTTCTTCGATGGTCTCACCACACTGCCGAACCGGATGCTGTTCAAATAGCAACTGTGACATGCGCTGCAGCGCTCCAAACGAGAGCTCGAGCAT
>CAZILI010000513.1:0-2640 GCA_964539965.1 uncultured Burkholderiales bacterium
GCACTAACACCCGCGCCGCACTATCCTCAACGGTGCGTGGGACGCACCCTACACAATCACGCGAAGGATGGCTCGGCGGTAGGATGCGCGCCCTGCGCAGCGGCCGAGACGCGGCGGGAGACAGGGCCGGATAGGCGTTCATGCAAGCCAAAAACTCGAGCAAGATCGAACATCGCTGGGACCTCACGCCGCAGCAGGCGATCGCATTGCAAAACGAGCTATGCGGACACGTCGTTAAGCGAGATGATTTCGGTCGCGTACGTCGCGTGGCCGGCATCGACGCCGGCTTCGAAGAAGGCAACACCATCACGCGCGCGGCCGTCGCCGTGCTGGCGTTTCCCGCCCTCTAGCTCGTCGACAGCGCGGTCGTGCGTTGCCCGACGACATTCCCGTACGTGCCCGGCCTGCTGTCGTTTCGGGAAGCGCCCGCGGTACTGCTCGCCCTGGGCAAACTCACACAGCAGCCGGACCTGATTCTGTACGACGGCCAAGGCTGCGCGCACCCTCGGCGATTCGGCATCGCAAGTCACGTCGGCTTGTTGGCGGATATCCCCAGCATCGGTGTCGCCAAGACACGCCTGATCGGTGAGCACGCCGAGCCGGCCGACGAACGCGGCGCATGGGCGCCGCTCGTAGATCGCGGCGAAGTCATCGGCGCGGTGCTGCGTACCAAGGCGCGCACCAAACCCGTTTATGTCTCGATCGGTCATCGCATCGGCCTCGAGTCCGCGCTGCGCTACGTCATGGCGTGCTGCACGCGCTATCGTCTGCCCGAGACCACGCGGTATGCGGACGGGTTGGCGTCCGGGCGACGCGCTGTGCGCCGCTAGGCGAAGATCGCAAGCAGCGCGTGATTCGGCGCAGCAGGGCACATCCAACCGCCGGCGGCGCGCGTATGCTGGGTAGATGGGGGTGTTGTCGCCGTTCGTAAGACGGCAAACCGAAACGCAAGCACGACGCTCGGGTACAGACCCCCCATCAATCCGGTCCGCTCGCTAGCGTCTCCATAGCCCATTGCAGAATCGGCGCGAGCCGAGGCGGCAACAACTCGTGCGCGCGATCGAGCGCGGCCCAGCGATACTCGTGATGCTCGGGCGTGCCGAGTTCCGGGTTCACCGGAAGGGCTACTTCTCCGCGCGGTGATTCCGCTAGGTAGTAGCGCGCAATCTTGCCGCCGGCGTAGGGCACGGTCTCACGAAAGCCTTCTCCCCAACGAAAATCGAAATCCGTGAGATTCGTCTCTTCTTGCGCCTCGCGCCGCGCCGCAGCCAACGGCGTCTCACCCGGCTCGATTAAACCTTTGGGGAAATCCCAATTGCGAAAGCTGCGCAGCAAGAGCACGTACCAGACCCCGTCGATACGCCGAACGATGACGATGCCCGCGGATCTTCTGGTGCCGTGCGCGCCGTTCATGCAAAGGTTAACGATTGTTCACAAAACTCGCGTTTTCTCGCGTGAGGCAGCCGCTAGACTATCGCCCTTCGCGCTCGGCGACGGCCGCGCGTCCCGCCACGCCAAGGGACAAGAAGCCGAGCAACCAAGCAGGATCCGCGCGGTAGTCTGGAGAAATATTCCGTGCGCCACGGACAGCCGGGGCTGCCAAGCGCTGCGCTTTCATTCCCGGCCAACATGAAGTGAATGGCGTTTCTACTTTAAAGCCGACACTCCTCCTGTCGGCTTTTATTTTTTGCGCGCTAGAAATCACGTCTGTCCAATCGCGCCGATAAGCGCGCGTGCCGCGCCGCGTAGGCGGGATTGCCCGCATCCAGCGCAACCAAGCGCGCTGCCATGTCAAATGCCGTAACGTAGTCATGCTGCACATGCTCGTGGTACTTGGCAAGGCTTTCAAGCGCTGGGCGCGAGTCGCGCGCGGCAAGCGCCCGCCAAATCGCCACCGCGGGCCAATCACCCTGGCGCCGCCGCAAGCGCGCCAGCTCGAGCGAACCCGCTTCATCGAGGCGCTCGCACGCCTCGCTTAAGTGCGCCAGCGCGACCCCTTCGCCGCCGCGCCGCAAGTGCGCGCGGGCGATGCCGAGCGCGTCCGCTTGGTCGGCGCCGGGCTCGGCGTAGGCCCTGGCAAGCGCCGCCAGCAGCGCCACCAGCGACAACACATCGCGTAGGTTGTGCTCGAGTATGCCGGCCAGGCCCGAGGTCTCACCGGTACGGACAAAGCGCGTCCATGCCTCGGGGATCAGATGGCCCGGCACGTCGTCGCCCCGATCGAGCTTCAGCAAGCGTCGCTCCGCCGTCTGCAGTCTGCAATCGTCCCAACGCTTGGCGTATGCCGAGCGAGTCGGATGCAGCAGGTCCAAATGGGGCTTGTCGGCAAGCGGATCGATTCTGCCGCACATGCGGTAGCGGCCCGCCAGCAGCGGCGCATCGAAGCTCTTACCGTTGAAGCTCACCAAACATCCCGCCCGCTCGAGCCAGGCGCTTGCGTGATCGAGCATGGGCGCCTCGCCTTTGAATGCGGTCAGAAAAAATTGACGCAGCCAGATCTGCTCGGCTTCGATTCGTGCCATACCGACGATGAACGCGAGCGTGCCCGCGCCGCCCGCTAGCCCGGTCGTTTCGGTATCGAAAAACAATAGTTCGTCGAGTTGCGACACGACGTTGTGGGACAACGCATGCAGCGGGGCA
>CAZILI010000514.1:0-2374 GCA_964539965.1 uncultured Burkholderiales bacterium
GAGCTCCGGCGGGAGGTCCGACTTCCAATCGGCGAGCTTGCCGGCGTACTTGTAGCGCAGAATGAGGCGGTCGGCAGGAAAGCGATAATCGAGGCATGTGTAGGTGCGCTCGAAAGCGGGCGGATGCGCGAGACAGCGCCCGCAGCGCTCGGCGCGCGGCGCGGGCTGCCCGCACTGTGGGCACCCGGCAGGCGGTAGGCGCGGCAGACTCGAATGGCAAGCTCGGCAAAGTGTAGAGCGGGTGGCGCGCGCGCCGCACAGCATGCACTCGCCGGCGAGCGGCAGCGCTCGTGCGGCGCGGGTGAGCCAGTGACCGAGCCCTGTTTGCATGGAACGAGTTTACTATTGAGCCGCTGCGCGGCGGCAGGTGGGATCGCCTCGCAGACATAGAGATGACGAGATCAGGCATGGCTCCTCCAGCGTTGGAGGGCAATTCAGTAGCCGCACCCGACGCGCGCCGCGCGCTGCGCCGCGCGCGTGAGCGCGCCGCCGCCGCCTACCCGCAGGCCGCAGCGCTGCAGCGCGAGATCGGCGAGCGCATGGGCGAGCGCCTCGCCTACATCAAGCACACGCCGCGAGTCATCTTGGACGCGGGCTCGGCACGCGGCGAAGACAGCCTGCGCTTGCGCGCGGCCTATCCCCAGGCAAGCGTGTTGGCCCTGGATAGCTCGATCGCCATGCAGCGGCTCACCTTTGCGCGCCGCGCTTGGTGGCAGCTTCGCCGCCGACATGGCGCGGCGTTGCCACTTTGCGCGGAGCTAGAAACGCTGCCGCTTGCACACGAAAGCGTGTCGATGATCTGGTCGAATCTTGCCCTCTTCTGGCACGAGGCGCCGCGTGTGGCGAGCGAGTTCGCCCGCGTGCTCGAGCCGCAGGGCTTGCTGATGCTTGCCACCCTCGGGCCCGATAGCCTGAAGGAACTGCGCCGCGCCTATTCGAGCCTCGACCGGGACCAACACGTATTGGATTTTGTGGACATGCACGACCTCGGCGACAGCTTGCTGCACGCGGGTTTTGCCGACCCGGTGGTAGATATGGAAATGCTGACCCTCACCTATCCCGACCTGGGAAGCTTGATGCGTGAACTGCGCGACTGCGGTTCCTGCACGGTGTGTGCGCCCCTAAGATCCGGCTTGATGGGCCGCCGCCGTTGGCAGGCGTTGCAGGACGCCTATCCGCGCGGCGCGGACGGCCGCATCCCAGCGACCTTCGAGGTCATCTATGCGCATGCCTGGAAGGCCGCTAAACGGCCGGCGCGCGATGTGCAAGTGGTTAAGCTCGATCAACTCAAGCGCTGGCGCGATGCATAGGCTCGTCGGTTTGGGGTTGCTGTTCTGGCTGTGCGCAGGCTGCCAGCGTACCGAAGCGCCGGTGAGGGTGGACGATGCATGGGTGCGTGCCAGCGCACCGGGCCAAAACAATACTGCCGGTTACATGCGCATCCGTAGCGGCGTGCCGGCAAAGCTCGTCGGTGTGAAGGCCGCGTTTGCGCAATCCATCGAAATCCACCACACCTCGATGGACGGCGGCGTCATGCGCATGCGGCCGGTGGCAGAACTCGACTTACCGGCAGGGCAGACGGTCAAGCTCGAACCCGGCGGGTATCACCTCATGATTATGGGGGTGAAAGAACCGCTCGCAGCCGGCCAGCAAGTCGGGCTCACGCTCGTCATCGCAGCGCAAGCGAGCGCAGAGTCCTCGCTCGAGGTGCGCGCCCGGGTCGCCGAGCGCGCACCGTAGACTCAGCCGACAAACTCTTTGACGATGCGGTTGAACTTGGTCGGGTTCTCCATGAACATGAAGTGATTGCCGCCCTCGTTCTCTTCGAAGATCTCGGTGCGCGCGCCTTTGATCTGCCGTCCGATCCAGACTTGAGACTTCCACGGCACCGTGCTGGCGCGCCCACCGACGACCAAGGACGGGAGAGTAATGCGCGGAATTAAGTCGCGCCAGTCATGCGTCGAGTGGTGGTACAACAAGGTCGCCGCATAGGGCCGGGGCATTTTCAAGTTCTGCTTGATGACCCAGCTCACTTCCTCGCGCGGGTAGGCGCCGGTGAACATCTTGCCGATGAAGCCCTCGGTGGTCGACACGCCTTGAGGGCCGGCCAACGCATTGGTCACGTCGTACAGCGAGTTCTTGTCGAGGATCGCGCCTGAGTCCGTCTTCTCGGCGTCCGACCAGGCCGGGTTGGCCGTGATCATCGGCATCTGATCGATCAGCAGCAGCTTGCTCAAGCGATCGTTGCCGAACAACTCGACATAGCCCCAAATGACCGAGCAACCCATCGAGTGTCCGCCCAGCACGACGTTATTGAGATTCTTGCCGACTAAGAACTCCCGCACGTCGGCGGACAGGCGATGGATGCGATAAC
>CAZILI010000514.1:2384-2635 GCA_964539965.1 uncultured Burkholderiales bacterium
GGCCGCGCATGTCGAGCGCGAACACGTGGTACTTATCGCTCAGGCCGCTCAGTTGATGCTTGAACTGCGCGGCGGTTTGCGACCAGCCCGGAATCAGTACGATCGGCTGGCCGGCGCCCGCTTCGATGTAGTGCAGCCGCACCCCGTCGCTGGTGGTGAACGAGCCGTCGCGCTGCACGACGCTCGCTTGCGGCGCCATGGTGGTTTGGCATGCGGCGAGCGTTGCGAGCGCGAGCAACGCGCCGAGCCGC
>CAZILI010000515.1:0-2608 GCA_964539965.1 uncultured Burkholderiales bacterium
GGCCCTGGCGACGTTTCTGGGCGCGCATGACCGACATCATGCTGATCGATGTCGCCTTCGGTGTGATCGCCGGGCTCGTCGCGCCCGGACTTCTTGCAACGCGCTACGCCGCCCAAATTCTCGGCATGATCGCGTTGTTCGTTTGGGTGTTCATCGAGGCGGTGCTGCTGTCGCGCTGGGGGACGACTCCCGGCAAAGCGCTGTTCCGCGTCCGGCTGGTAGGCGCCCAGGGCGGCAGGCCCGACTTCGCGGCCGCGTTCAAGCGCAGTTACACGGTTTGGTGGCGCGGCCTGGCGGCCGGCTTGCCGATCGTCTCGCTCATCACGCTCGCGCTCTCATACAATACGCTCAAGCGCGAGGGCGTAACCGCCTGGGATCGCCGCGGCGAGTTTCGGGTGCACCACGGCGCGCTGGGTACCGCGCGCATCACACTCATCGGCGTTCTGTACTTGGCGTTCCTCTTCTTGATGTGGCTCGCCGGACGGCATGCATAGCGAAAACGGGACACGCATATGAGCAAGCTCAAATTCTGGGGATGGGGTCGGGAAGACGAACTGCTTTCGGCCGAAGAGGTTCGCCTGCTCGAAGCGAACTACGCCAAGCGCCTGGACATCACGCACTTCGAGGCGACACAAGCGCCGCGTGCGCAAGAAATCACCCTGCGTGCGCCGCGCCTGGCGGTGCCGGGCAATTTGGCGCCGGTGTGCACGGTCGATCACTACGAGCGCCTGCTGCATAGCTACGGCAAATCCTTTTTCGACAGCGCGCGCGCCTTTGCGCGCGACTTCTCCAATCCCCCCGACGTGATCGCGCTGCCGCGCAACGAGCAGGACGTGATCGACGTGCTCGACTGGGCGAGCCGCGTCAATGCGGTGGTGGTGCCGTTCGGCGCGGGCTCCAGCGTGGTAGGCGGCACCGAGCCGCCGCAAGGCGACCGGCCGGTAGTCACACTCGACCTGCGCAACCTCGACAAGGTGTTAGAGATCGACCCGGTCTCGCAAGCCGCGCGCATTCAGGCCGGGGTGTACGGTCCCGCGCTGGAAGCGCAACTCAAGCCGAGCGGGCTCACCTTGCGTCACTTTCCGCAATCGTTCGAGTTTTCCACCTTGGGCGGCTGGATCGTCACGCGCAGCGGCGGGCACTTCGCCACGCTCGCCACGCACATCGACGATCTGGTCGAGAGCGTGCGCAGCGTCACGCCGGTAGGCGTCATGGAATCGCGGCGGCTGCCCGGCTCCGGCGCCGGCCCGAGCCCGGATCGCATGATGATCGGCTCGGAAGGCATATTGGGAGTGGTTACCGAAGCGTGGATGCGCTTGCGCAAGCGGCCGACGTTTCGCGCCTCGACCTCCGCCAAGTTCAACGATTTCTATCGCGCGGCCGACGCAGTACGCGCCATCTCGCAGGCGGGCTTGTATCCCACCAACTGTCGCTTGGTAGACGCCACCGAGGCGGCCCTGACCGGCGGCGGAGACGGCACCCAGCATCTACTGGTACTCGCCTTCGAATCGGCCGACCACCCGCTCGAAGCCTGGATGAATCGCGCGCTCGAAATCGTCGCCGACTTCGGCGGCCAGTACGACAAGGCGGCGCTCGCCTCCAAAGAAGGCAACAAAGAGGGCGCTGCCGGCAAGTGGCGCGACGCCTTCATCCGCATGCCCTACTTCCGCGAAAACCTCACCCCGCGCGGCATCATCGCCGAGACCTTCGAGTCTGCGATTCCGTGGGACAGGCTGCAGAGCTTTCACAGCAAGGTCAAGGAGGCTACCGAGCGCGCCATTAAGGAGGCGACCGGCCATGCGGGCATCGTGACTTGTCGCTTTACCCACGTGTACCCCGATGGGCCCGCGCCCTACTTCAGCATTCACGCGCGCGGCAACAAGAACAAACTGCTCGAGCAGGCGTGGCATATCAAGCGCATCGCCTCCGACGTGCTCATGCAAGAGGGTGGCACCATCACGCATCATCACGCGGTCGGCCGCGACCATCGGACCTGGTACGACCAGCAGCGCCCGGCCCTGTTCGCGCAGGCGTTGCGCGCCGCCAAAAAAGCGCTCGACCCTACCGGCATGCTCAACCCCGGCGTGTTGATCGACCCATAGGAGCCTCGCCGCATGGGGACTCGTCACGAAGGCGGCTGCGCGTGCGCGGCGGTGCGTTACCGGGTAAGGGGCGAGCCCCTGCGGGCGAGCGTATGCCATTGCGCGTTTTGCCAGCGCCGGACCGGCAGCGCGTTCGGCATGGGCGTCTACTTCAAGCAAGAAGACGTCGAGATCCTGCGCGGAGTGCTGCGTGTGTACGAGCACCGCTCGGACGAAAGTCGGCGCTGGCTGCGCATGGAGTTTTGCCCGAACTGCGGCACGACCGTGTCCTGGACCTTGGAGATGCTGCCCGGCGCGCGCGCCATCGCCGGCGGCACGTTCGACGATCCGCGTTGGTTTGCCGTCAAGCGGCATTCGTGGCTGCGCTCGGCGCAGCCCTGGGTGGTCGTGCCGCACGAGGTCGAGCGGTTCGACCAAAGCCCCGTGCCGCCGCCGAACAAAGGCTAGTCCATCGGCCGACGGACACCGGCATGCAACGTCCGATCTATCTCGACTACAACGCCACA
>CAZILI010000516.1:0-2570 GCA_964539965.1 uncultured Burkholderiales bacterium
TACGACCACGCCTCGAGCACGTACACCTATCTGATCGGTAGCCGCCGCGGCGGCGAGGCTTTGCTGATCGACCCGGTGCTAGAGCACGTCGAGCACTACCTCGAGTTGGCACGCCAACTCGAGTTACGGCTCGTATTGGCGCTCGACACCCACGTGCACGCCGACCACATCACCGCACTCGGCGAACTGCGCAATCGCATCGGCTGCCCGACCGTGATGGGCGAGCAAAGCAAAGCAGAATGCGTATCGCTGCGGGTGAAAGACGGCGAGCGCATCGGCTGTGACGGCCTGGAGCTGCGCGCCCTGCACACCCCCGGCCACACCGACGACTCGTATAGTTTCCTCATGCCCGACCGCGTCTTCACCGGCGATACGCTGTTGATTCGCGGCACCGGGCGCACCGACTTCCAGAGCGGCGACGCCTACGCCGCCTACGACAGCCTGTTCAACAAGCTGCTTCTGCTCCCAGACGACACCTTGGTCTATCCGGCGCACGACTACCGCGGCCAAACCGTCAGCACGATCGGCGAAGAGCGACGCTTCAATCCGCGCTTGCAGGTGCGCTCGCGGGAGGAGTACGCCGCCTTGATGCGAGAGCTGAAGCTGCCGAACCCGAAGCTCATGGACGTGGCCGTGCCCGCCAATCTCGCCTGCGGAAACCTTCAAGGCTGGACGATTTGATTGGCGCCGTCCGCAACCGCTGATCTCCACTCGCCGATTGCGGCGTCCGCGTGAACGGCTCGACGCCCCGGTGGCGAAAAGCGCTGCCGCTGCTCGGCACGCTCGCCAAGCACAAGCGCGCGGACTTCGCCAGCGACCTCGTGGCCGGCGCCGTCACCGCCATTTTGCTGGTCCCGCAGGGCATCGCCTTCGCTATGCTCGCGGGCTTGCCCCCGCAAGTGGGCTTGTACGCGAGCATTCTGCCGCCCCTCACCTACGCGCTGTTGGGCACGAGCCGCACGCTTTCGGTCGGCCCGGTGTCGGTAGCGGCCATCATGGTGGCGAGCGCGCTCGCCCAGCCTCCGCCCGGCGCACAACAAGACTACTTGGGAAACGCGCTGATTTTGGCCTTCGAAGGCGGCGTGTTCTTGCTCGGCCTGGCATCCTTACGGCTCGGCGCCTTGGTCAACTTTGTCAGCCATGCCGTTCTGGCGGGTTTCACCAGCGGCGCCGCTATCTTGATCATCCTAAGCCAGCTGCCGCATCTGATCGGCGCCGCGCCGGCCGCCAGTCACACCGGCATCGCCTCGCTGCGCGCGTTGCCGAGCTATTTCTCGGGCATGAACAACGTTACCCTCGCCGTGGGCTTGGCGAGCGCGTTGGTGCTATACGCGTTCAACCGTCCGCTAGCGCGATGGCTGCAGACAAGCGGCCTACCGTCGACCTTGCGCACGCCGCTCGGTCGCGTCGGGCCGCTGGTGGTGGTCGCGGGCGGCGCGCTGGCAGCAGGCGCTTGGGCGCTTGCCGAGCGCCACCACGTTGCGGTAGTCGGCGTCGTGCCGAGCGGCCTGCCGCGCCCGAGCTTGCACTTCTTCAGTCTCGACAGCTGGTGGAGGCTGGCCCCCTCCGCCTGCTTGATCGCACTGGTCGGCTACGTCGAAAGCGTCGCCATGGCCAAGGTGCTGGCAAGCCGCCGCAGGCAGCGCATCGACGCAAATCAAGAGCTGATCGCGCTCGGCTGTGCCAACCTGGCGGCGGCGATGTCCGGCACCATGCCGGTCGCCGGCGGCTTCAGTCGCACGATGGTGAATTTCGCCGCGGGCGCGCAGTCCCAGCTCGCCAGTATCGTCACCGCTTGCTTGGTGGCTCTCGCGCTCATGTTCTTCGCGCCGGCGTTTCACGATATTCCCAAGGCGACACTCGCCGCGATCATCATCGTCGCCATCGTGCCGCTGGTCGCGGTGAAGTCTTTCGCCGCGACCTGGCGCTACGATCCGGGCGACGGCGCCGCCATGCTGGCGACCTTCGCCGGCGTGCTGCTGCTCGGCATCGAGCAAGGCTTGTCGGCCGGGATCGTGCTTTCTCTGCTGATTCACCTGTGGCGTACCAGCCGCCCGCATATTGCCGTGGTAGGGCGCATTGCGGGCAGTGAGCACTTTCGCAACGTAAAGCGACATCAAGTCGAAACGTGGCAGCGCTTGCTGATCATGCGCGTAGACGAGAACCTCACGTTCACCAACATCGGATTCGTCGAGAGCGCCGTCGTGCAAGAGCTCGCCGCTCACCCCGCCGCCGAGCACGTGGTGCTCATCGCGAGCGCGGTCAATCATGTCGACTCAAGCGCACTCGAAGGCCTGGAAAGCCTGATTTCGGCCTTGCGCGCGAGCGGGGTCACCTTGCACCTGGCAGAGGTTAAAGGGCCGGTGATGGATCACCTGGAGCAGATCGAGTTCACGAGCAAACTCGAACCCGGGAAGGTGTTCTTGAGCGCCAACGAGGCCGTCCTAGCGCTCACCGAGCCGGCACCGAAGACCGATGTCACGGCGAAAGCTGAACGCCCTGACGCCGCCTTCGACCGCTTGCTCGATTACCAAATCTGACGCCCTCGCAGGCGCGGTCTCGCCTACTCG
>CAZILI010000517.1:0-2566 GCA_964539965.1 uncultured Burkholderiales bacterium
GCCTGGTACAGCGCGGCGCCAGCTTCCATCGGGTCACCGGTGCGGTCGTAGGCCTCGACCCAGGCGTCGTAGTTGTGGATGGCCTCTTGCTGCCAGGGGTGGAAGCCGGGCTTGAAGTAGGCGAACAGGGTGCCCAGGTGGCTCGACAGCACGCCCTTGTAGCCGAACAACCACCAGCGCGACTTGGCCATCATCCACATGCGCTGGCCAAACGAGAAGCCGTCGTTCTTGAGCAGGCGGTTGGTGAAGCGCATGGTCAGCAGGCTCAGGTACAGGATGACGTGCACCATGGCCGCGCAACGCTTGAAGTAGCCCACCTTGGCGACTTGCTGCATGACGTCGTAGGCCACGGCCTTGTGTTCCATCTCTTCGACCGCGTGCCAGGCCATCATGGCGCGCAGCTTGGGGTCGGCGTTGGCCATGGTTTCCTTCTTGACGAAGAAAATCTCGGCCAGCATGGCGGTGAAGTGCTCGAAGGCACGATCACAGGCGTCACCGGTTTCGGCATATTCGTCGCGCTCGACGAGGTTTACGTAGAAGGCATGGTGCATATTTCGGAGCTCGGCAGCGACTACTTCCAGTTCGATCCGGCCAGGCATCAGCTGCTCGGCGAGCGCACCGGTCAGCGTTACCGGCTGGGTGACGCGATCGAAGTGAAGCTCGCGCGCGTCGATCTAGACCAAAGCAAACTCGAGTTCGTGCTGGGCGAGGAGGTCAGCCGCGCGCCGCGGCGGGGGCGCGAGCGTCGCGGCGCGTTGCATTGAGCGCATGGCAGGCGAGCGTCTGATCTACGGCTTTCACGCGGTGGTTAGCCGCCTGCGGCAGCGCGCGCAAGGCGTGCACGAGGTGTACATCGACGCCGGACGCCAAGACGCGCGCATGAAATCGCTCGTCGATGTCGCGCAGGCGCGCGGCGTGCACGTCATGGCGGTGCCGCACGACCGGCTCGACGGGTTGACGGGCGGCGCGCGCCACCAAGGGGTGGTCGCGCGCGTGCAGGCGCAGGCGCTCGCGCAGTCGATCGCCGACGTGTTGGAAGCGCTCAGCGAGCCGGCCTTGTTGTTGGTGCTCGACGGCGTGCAAGATCCGCACAATCTGGGCGCTTGCTTGCGCGTGGCCGACGCCATGGGCGCGCACGCCGTGCTCGCACCCAAGGACCGCGCGGTCGGCATGACCGCCACGGTTACAAAGGTCGCCTCCGGGGCGGCGGAAACCGTGCCTTATATCGCGGTCACCAACTTGGCTCGCAGCATGCGCGAGCTCGCCGAGCGCGGTGTGTGGCTGATCGGCGCCGATCAAGACGGCAAGACCGAGCTTGCACAGATGAAACTGGACGGGCCCGTCGCGCTGGTGCTGGGTGCGGAGGGCGCGGGTTTACGCCGTCTCACCCGCGAGACCTGCGATCTCTTGGTGCGCATCCCGATGTACGGCAGCGTCGAAAGCCTGAACGTGTCGGTGGCCGCCGGCATTTGCCTATATGAGGCACGCCGTCAGCGAACTACCCCTACTCCCTAGGGGTAATCTCTTAAGGCCCGCATTCAGACAGCGCTTGATCGTGGGTACTGCAAAGAATATGGCTACAAGCGCGCGAGGCGAAGCGGGGCTGGAGGGTCAGAACTTGCCGAACTGGAGATACGCCTGTTGCGGGTCCATGCCGCCGAGTATGGCGGTGCGCACCTTGTTCTCGGTGCGCAGCACTTCTTCGGTTTTTGCCACGACTTGCTCGGCGATCGCGGCGGGGATGATCACTACGCCGTCGCGGTCGGCGAGCACGTAGTCGCCGCTGCTGATGGTGACCTCGCCGATGGTGATCGGCTCACCGAAGCGCTCGGGCACCCAGCGCGCCACGATGTCGGCCGGTGTCGTGAAGCTACAGAAGGTGCGAAAACCCAGCTTGGTGATGAAGTCGGTGTCGCGGCAGCCGCCGTCCACGATATAGCCGCGCACGCCGCGAAACTTGAGCGTCTCGGCGGACAGCTCGCCCATGAGCGCCACCGCGTGGGTGTTGGGCTGGCACATCAGCACCTTGCCGGCCGGCGCCTTGGACAGCAGGCCGGTCCATTGCACAAAGGTGTCGTGCGCCGGACGCGTTTGGTCGATATGGCCGGCGACGGTGTAGACTTCGCCCGCGAGTTTCCAACTCGCTTCCAGCGGCTTGATGGTGGTGGGCAGTACGCAGGCCGCGTGCCCCATTGCGCGCAATACATCGTGCACTGCGGCGGCGTAGCAGGCCTCTAGGCGTTCGGCGAGCGGGTCGGTCGGCATGCGTGCTCTCTTCTCGGTGAGCGATTTGGAGGAAACCGCGAAAGCCTGGTATTATCTCAAGCTTTTCAAATCCTTGCCGCACCGGCTCGCATACCGGGCGGCTCTAACCCACAAGGAGACTCGATGCGACATTACGAGATCGTTTTCATCGTCCATCCCGATCAGAGCGAGCAAGTGCCGGCGATGATCGACCGCTACCGCAACATGGTCGGTAACGGCAGCGGGAAGATCCATCGCTTGGAAGATTGGGGCCGGCGTCAGCTCGCTTTCCCGATTCAGAAAGTCCACAAAGCGCACTACG
>CAZILI010000518.1:0-2564 GCA_964539965.1 uncultured Burkholderiales bacterium
GCCGCTTGGGCGCGAGCGCGAAGCCCAACAGCTGACTGCCCTCATCTTGAACTTCGACCTTGCCCTCTAGATACAGGCTGTGCTGATTGATCGCGATCTTCTTCGCCAAGCGCACACCGAGCGGGGAATACGGCGTGGGCTCGGCGGCAACGCCGTCCGCGCGCAGCTTGGCGAGCACCTCCTCGCGGCTGGCGGCGAGCGTGTTGACGCGCAGATCGAGCGGCGCCACGGCTTGCATGGCGCGAGCCATTTGCAGGATCTCGGCCTCGGTCATGTGCGCGCGCAAGCGCGCCACCAGCCAATCCGGCAGATCGGCCGCCACAGCGAGCGGTAGCGATTCTAGCTCGGTGCCCTTGACCGCGGCCAGGTGCGCGCGTTCCGCCGGCGTCAACAGCGGCTCCAACTCGCGCAGACTCACTCCGCAAAGCTTGGTGAGCGTAGTCAAAGTCAGCGCGCGCGCAGAAGAATCGGCGCTCAAGTGCTCGATCAGGCGGCGGCGGCGGAGCAAGGCGTACACCGTCTCGGCGACGAAGGCGCGATCGCGTTGCCCGAGCCCGCGGTGATCGCGAAAAAAGCTGCGGAGCAAGGCGTCGGCGGGACCATCGAGCGGCAGCACGCGCTCGACCGCCACGACCGTGAGATCGACTAGCTTTCTAGGGATACCCGCGCCGCCGTTTTCCGTTGCGGCTCCGGCACGGCTGCGCCCGCCGCGGCTCAAAGAATCTTGCGCAGCACGTGGCGGCGGTTGCGGGTGTAGGGGCGCACTTCGGTGGTCCAGCGGCCGGCGTCGACCGCCTTGGCCCACGCTTCGCTCAACAGCACTTGGTCGCTCTCCAACTCGTACTGCGCGCTGTAGCGCGGCTCGCCCTCCGCGACGATGGTGCGCTTCTCACCGGACAAGATCATGTTGAGCGGCTCGGTGCGAAACCGTGTAGCCGACAACACGCCCGGCACTTTCAAGAGCAGCGGAATGTGCTCGTTGTCGTAGATCTCATTGAACAGCTGCTCTTTGTCGGGATCGACGTCCATGCTGGCGGTGAACAGGTAGCGGGCCTTGGGGTGCATATGGCGCTCCAATTGGGTGACGGAAGGACTAATTAAACTTGATCTTTGCTAGCACTTGCTCGAAGTGTTGCTCGTCGTCTTCGGCGACCACCTTTACCGCCAGGTAGCGCTGCTCCTTGCCCAACCACAGGTCGAAGCGCGCTTCGTTCTGCGCCGACACTTTGGCGATATGCAGCGCTTCGATCTGCCCCGAAGGCGTGGCGACGGTCTCTTCGCGCAGGATTCGGTAGGCGTATTCCTCGAGCTTCTTGCCGGTGGTCAGATTTACCTTGCCGTCGCCGGTGGGCGGCGTAAACAAAAATTGATAACGCAGACTCAAAGTGTCGTAGGTGGGTCCCTTGAGGTCGTGCAAGACCTCTTTGTTGTGATAGAACAAGTGCAGCACGCCGTTATCCCAGTCGAACTCGGCGCGAATCGCCTTGTGCGGTCGATTGCTGACCACCTGCGAAAAGTACTCCGGCTTCAGCCCTTGCGGTGTGACCAGGCCGCGGCTGGTGATGGTGAGCGACGGTAGCAAGAAACCCAGGATCGGCCGCGCTACGCTCTCGATCTGATAGCGATTGTCGCGAATCACGAAGGTCTCGGTCACTTCGCCGAGCTTGAACTTGCCGCGATACAAGTGATAGACCGAAACGATCTCCTGCGGCGCGGCCTGCGCCCAGCCGAGCGCACATGCCGTCAGCGCGACCAGCGCGAACGCGAGTCTCAAGCGTCGGGCCATATGAGGCTGCCCTCCGAATCGCGGGTTGCGCCGGTGCGCACGCGACCCTGTGGGGTGAGTTCGACCTTGCCTTGCACGAGCCAACGTATCGCCAACGGATAGATAACGTGCTCGCGCCGCAGCACGCGCGCAGCCAAGCGCTGGGGCGTGTCGTCCTCTAACACCGGCACGGCGGCCTGCACGATGATGGGCCCATGATCGAGCTGCGCGGTCACGAAGTGCACGCTCGCGCCGTGTATGCGCACACCGGCCGCCAGCGCCCGCTCGTGCGTGTGTAGGCCGGGGAACGCCGGCAGCAGCGAAGGATGGATGTTCACCAGGCGACCATGATAACGCTCGACGAAGCCTGGCGTTAGAACGCGCATGAAACCTGCGAGGATGACCCAGTCGGGGCGAAATTCGTCGAGCTTGGTCGCCAGCGCACTGTCGAACGCCTCGCGCGTCGGGTACGCCTGGTGGTCGACCACCGCCGTTTCTATGCCGTGCTCGCGCGCGACGGCGAGCCCGCCCGCCTCGGGACGGTTGCTCACCACCACCCTTACCATCGGGGTAAACCCGGCGGCGAGAATCGCTTGCAGGTTGCTGCCGCGCCCCGAGATCAGGACCGCCAGCGCCGTCATGTCAAAGCACGACGCAGCGCGCCGGCCCGTCCGCCGCGCGTACTTCGCCGATCTGCCAAGCCTGCTCGCCGGTCTCCTGCAGCAGGCGCAGCGCCGCCGGCGCGTCGGCCGCCGCGACTACCACCACCATGCCGACACCGCAGTTGAACACGCGATGC
>CAZILI010000519.1:0-2543 GCA_964539965.1 uncultured Burkholderiales bacterium
CGCCATGATGCTGCCCGACAAGGTGAAAGCCGCCGGCGACGGCGGCAATACCGGCATCTCCATCGGAGGTTACTACGGCGACCGCTCGCCTTTCATCTATGTCGATTTCACCTGTGGTGCCTGGGGTGCCCGCCCGTGGGCGGACGGCCTGGACGGAAACTCGCACATGATGGCGAATATGGCGTCGCACTCGGTCGAGGTGACAGAGGCCGAGCAGCCAATCCAGTTGCTCGCCTACGAATTCGTGCCGGACAAGGCGGGGGCGGGCAAGTATCGAGGTGGCGTCGCTTTCAAGCGCGACTATCGATTCTTGGAGGAAGAAGGGGTGCTGCAGGTGCGCGCTGACCGGCGCACGCACCGGCCGTTCGGCCTATACGGCGGCAGCCCGGGACAGCCTTCGGAGAACTATCTTAATCCCGACGGCGAAAACCGCGAGTTACCGAGCAAATTCACCATGACGATCAAGCGCGGGGACGTGTTTCGCCACGTGCTGGCCGGCGCGGGCGGCTGGGGCGACACGCTCGAGCGAGATCCGCTCGCGGTGCTCAAAGACGTGCGCAACGAGTTGCTGTCGCCCGACAAGGCGCTGGCCGAGTATGGCGTGGTCGTGAATACGGCGGACTGGACTTTGGACCGAGCGGCGACCGACGCGCGCCGAGTACAGATGCGACATCGCCGCGGCTGGCGCGCGGTTCCCAAGGTACAGCGGGAAGACCCCGCAATCAACGAGACGATTGATTTTCCCGCCGTTGCGCGCTCTGCCGGATGACGCGCTATCGTGTCGGTGTCGACATCGGCGGCACCTTTACTGACATCGTGCTGCTGGGCGCGGACGGTAGCGTCCACACCAAAAAGGTCTCCTCCAGCGTCGACGACTACGCGCGCGCGATCGCCGAGGGTTTGAGCGAAGTATTCGCCGAAGCCGGATTGCGCGGCGAATCGGTGGAACAGATACGGCACGGCACGACGATCGCGTCCAATGCCATCCTCGAGCAAAAGGGCGCCCGCACCGGGCTCATCACCACCGCCGGCTTTCGCGATGTGCTGGAGATCCGGACCTTGCGCATGCCTCGCTTGTACGATCTTGCCTGGAGCAAGCCGCCGCCTTTGGTCGAGCGCTACCTGCGCCAAGTGGTGGATGAGCGCATCGATGCGCGCGGCCGCGTCGAACGCGCTCTCGACCCTGCCGATGTGGAGCGCGCGCTCGACCGGCTGCTCGCCGAACGGGTCGAGTCGCTAGCCGTGTGCTTGCTCAACTCGTTCGCCAATCCGCTGCACGAGCTGATGATCCGCGATCTCGTCAAGCGTAAAGCGCCCCAACTCGCGCTCAGTGTGTCGTGCGAAGTCTTGCCGGAGATCAAGGAGTACGAGCGCACCTCGAGCACCGTGATCAACGCCTACGTGATGCCGGTGGTGGCGACCTACCTCGCCGCGCTGCGGCGTCGGCTGGACGCGGCCGACGTGCGCGCCCGCGTGCTGTTGATGCAATCCAACGGCGGACTTACCACCGAAGGCGCCGCTGCGCAGCGGCCCATGCATATCATCGAGTCCGGCCCGGCCGCAGGCGTGATCGGCGCCCAGCGGCTCGCGCAGCGCTTGGGACTGGACAAGATCATTACCTTCGACATGGGCGGCACTACGGCCAAAGCATCGATCATCGAGGAGGGTCAGGTCACACGTGCCACGGAGTACTCGGTGGGCGCGGGCATCATGGTGGGGTCGCGGCTGATGACCGGCGCCGGCTACGCGCTCAAGGTTCCGGCGATCGATTTGGCCGAGGTGGGCGCCGGCGGCGGCTCGCACTTATGGATCGACGCGGGCGGTCTGCTGCAGGTCGGCCCGCAGAGCGCCGGCGCCGATCCCGGTCCGGTCTGTTACGACCGCGGCGGAGAGGTGCCGACGATCACCGACGCGAACGTCGTGTTGGGATATCTCAACCCTGAAGGCTTGGTCGGTGGCGCGCTCGCTCTAAACGCGCAGCGCGCCCGCGACGCGCTCGCGGTGCACGTTGCGAAGCCGCTCGGCCTGTCGCTGGAGCAGGCGGCCTACGGCGCGCACCAGATCGCGGTTTCCAACATGATGCGCGCGATCAAGGCGGTGTCTTCCGAGCGCGGGCGCGATCCGCGCGAATATGCGTTATTCGCCTTCGGCGGCAACGGTCCGTTGTTTGCCTGCAGCATGGCCGAGGCGCTGGGCATGCGACGGGTGGTCGTGCCGCCGTGCGCGGGCTTGTTCTCGTCGTTCGGTTTGCTGTATGCCCAAGTCGAGCATCACTACAGCCGCAGTTTTCGCCGCCTGCTGCGTCAATGCGATTGGCAAGAGATCGATCGCGCTTGGCGCGCGCTGGATGACGAAGCGCTGGGGCAGTTGGCGCAAGAGGGCTTCAGCGGCGCGCGCGCCCGAGTCGATCGCGTGGCGGCGCTCCACTATCAGGGGCAAACCTTCGAGTTGAGCGTACCCGTTCGCTCCGGGCCGATCGACGCAACTCTGGTCGCCGAACTCGAAGAGGCGTTCGGCGCCGAGCACGAAAAGACCTATGGCCA